>JAUVZH010000136.1 GCA_030602675.1 Candidatus Heimdallarchaeota archaeon
AGATGGATATCAAGCTTTTATCCGAATTAACATTGGATGCACGTAGGAAAAATGTAGTTATGATGAAAAATAGAGGATTAGAAAATAATCCCGGAGTCGCACAGAAAGTTAGCAGAAGAGTCAAATTTCTAAAGGAGAAAGCCATATCAGATTATCGAATCTATCTCAATTGGTCAATATTCGATTTATATCAAACAGTTTTGATTAAAGGTCAATGCCATAACAATGCTTCACTTAAACTTCGAAATTATTTAACGGAAAGTAAATCAAGTATACCATTTCAGAATATTTATTTTATCACAGATTATGGATTCTTATGGTATATACGTGCTCCTCCTTCCCATTTAAGTGAATTAATGGATTTCATTTGGGATGTCTGCCCTGGGCATGAACTGTTTCTTATTGATTACAAATTCACTCGAGTATATGGTCTCTGGGACCAAACTTTTGACGCTGAAAAGAAAAAATGGAAATTAAATTATGAGTTTATGATTGATAATGTTATAAAACAAATTCTCTAAAACATTAGCTCTTTTTAATCATAAACAAACAATTTAAATTTTTGAAATGCTAACTTTCACTCGGAAGAGGAATAAGCTAATGACTTCTTTAATTCCTGATTATGAAATTTTTACTAGGAATCTACCAGCTTTCTTTGTAAAAGAAGTAAAAGCAATACGTTCAAGATTAAAGGAGAAAAATGATTTCATAGCTTATGCACAATCCTTGGTTAAAGCAATTATCAAATTCTATTCAAAAGATTCTAACTATTCTAAATTAAAGCCTAAGATTTCTGATGAAGATTTCAATGAAATTATTAAAACAGTTATAAGATTGCATTTCTTTACTTACAATTCAGTAAATGCAAGACCATCAGACTTGAAAAGACTTGAAGCTATTCTAAAAAGAAGTAGTGATCCTATAATACAATCTTGGTATGCAATTTTCTTTTTTGAAGAATGGCGAATAGAGAAACGATTTGATTATATTCAAAATCAATATAATAATTATCAGCAATTAGTAGCTGATGGGAAGGAATTTTCCTTTTTTGACAAATTAGATATACATCAGTTTCTGGGTTACTTAGCATTTCAAAAATATGATTTTCCGAAATTCAAAGAACTTACTCATATTATTTATTCCATGTATGAATCAGAAGAAATGAGTGAAGATCTACTTTTATTAACATATAAAACCATTTTCAGTAGCATTCTAGGTTATCACAATGCTCTTATAGGTGATTTTCAAGATGCTGATTTCTTAATTGGTATTGCTGAAGCTTTTGCTGAAGAACTAAATCTTCCATACTTAAAATCGCAAGTTAAAAGTAATTTAGGCAGCATTTACACATACAAAGGGAATCTTATCGAAGGAATAGAACAATTCAAAGAAGCACTAGTTTTAGCTCAGAAAGTGGGAAATGATTATAGTGCAGCTCGTATAAAAGCAAATACAGGAGTAACTCAACTTTCATTAGGGTTTTATGATGAAGCATTAACATCTTTCTTAGAAGTTAAGAAATATGCTGAAGATGCAGTAGGTATTGCTCCTCTGAATTTCCATACAACAATTTTGTTGAATATAGCTGATACATACAAAGTCATGGGAAAATATCAAGAAGCATTAAATTTCTTAGATGAAGCTTTGATAATGGAAGAGCAAAATGAAGCTATAACTGCAAATCTACTGTCCATTTACTACCATCAGATAGATGTGTTACATGAAGCAGATAATTTATTAGAAGCTCGTAAAACACTTGAGAAACTCAAAAAAGCTATGGTGAAAATTGATGCTACACCAATGGGTGCAATTTATAATTATATGCTGGGAATTCTGGAATCAAAAGAAGCTAATTTTGCATCAGCTAAAAGAGTTTTGTTGGAAGCAATAAGATTATCAGAAGAACAAACAGTAATGCATTTAGGTCCTATACGTCTTAAAGCATCCTTCCAGCTAGCTAATGTTCTGTTAAACAGCTATAAGTTTACAAATAATAATGAGGAATTGCAACAAGCTCTATCACTATTAGAAAACTTGGTAAAAACTGCTGAAGAGAAAAATCTTACACCAATGCTTATTGATTGTTTGATTGTACGTGCTTATTTGAATGAAATTCTTGATTTTAGAGAAGGAGCAATTCTGGATCTTGAGAAGGCTCATTCATTAGCAGAAGAATATAAACTACCTATACATCTCACTAGAGCAAAGGAACGATTTGAATCACTTAGTAATAGTGATCCCAAGCTTTCAAGAACTGAGAAAACAAATGGCTTGTTAGATTATTTAGGAGATACTCTTCCAGCTATCTTAACCTACAGAGTTGCTCATCAATCTAAAGCAGATGAGAGTACATTGCTTGGTTTCCTTGTTATGACTGATATTGGTTTACCTGTATTTTCAAAGTATTATGATAAAGTTATCGAGACACAAGACGTCTTACTCTCAGGATTGATTTCAGCTGTTTCCGGATTTATTCAGAGTACATTAACAAGAGATCAAAATGGTTCATTAAAAAGTATCAATCATGAAAATGTTACAATTCTAATTGAGAGAATAAATCAAAAGCTTTCACTAGTTTTCTTTACAGAAAAGGATACCGCAGATTTACAGCTTAAACTTATACAATTAGCCCGAGAAATAGAAATGCAAGCAAAAGAGAAGTATCTTGACATAACATCTGATGAAGTATCACAAGGTGATCAAAGAAATATTCTAAAAGAGATTATTGAAAGTTCAATGATACGAATTTTACCATCAATTAAATAGGTTGAAAAGCTATTTTGTGCAATTTTATAACAATCTTAATATTTGTGACTGGAATTTTTCTTTTTTCATATAATTTGCATGTTTTATTGTTTATTGAACCACATCAAATTAATTGTTATTATTGAGGTAGTAAAGATTGTCCAAAGAAATGCAAGAACATGAAGCTAAAGAATATAACTTCTCTATTCGAGAATTTCAGAAAACACAAAGTGATGCCCAACAACTAGCTGATTGTTATAATACATTTGATGACCCAAAATCTTGGCCCGGAGGTTTTAGTCATGGAGAACCTACAACTGCTGAAGAAATCTTAGAAAGTATGGAAAAACATACACCCCTATCAAAATTCGTTGCAATTTCTGATGGAAAAATTGTTGGACATTGTGATGTATTAGAGAATGCATCATTAAAGGATGTTTATTATGTTGGACTACTAGGTGTAGATCCAAAGTATCAAGGAAAAAAGATTGGTAAAAATCTGCTACTAAAAGCTAATGAACGTGTGATTGAGCTAGAAAAAGATGTTATAACATTGCATACATGGGGTGGAAACCTCAAAGGAGTTCCTTTATACAAAAAGGCAGGTTATTTTTGGGCTCCTGAAACTTCAGTCTATATGGAGAGCTTTATGCCTGGAATACTAAGACGTAAATTGTTCAAAAGATTCTTTGATAAGTATGAGTGGTACACAACATATAAACGAACATTAAGCCTATTACCTGATGAAGAAAAAATTGGTAAGATGAACATTTACAATAATTATTTTGAAGCTGACAAGAACAACTCATTAAATGTAATGATAGACAGACATGCAAAAAAGATCTGTGGTTTTGAACTAAAATCTGAAGAAGGTACTATAGGTGCAACTTGTCTAGTTGATAATCATATAGGTTATGTGGGCTATGGAAAAGTACTTGTAAAGTGGATTCTAAAAAATGAAACAAAACAAGAGAAACAATACGCTCTGTATATTAACAAGACTAGTATTAATTTGGAAAAAGAACCAGAAGTAATCCATGTTTTGAAACCAGATGAAACTAAAACAATTGAATCTTGGGCAACTTTAGAATTAGATGTTGAAACAAAATCAAATCCAAATGATGGTCATCTTCAAACAGAACAAATAATTGAAACACTAATTTCTTTTGATGATGAGGAAATAGATTTAACTGTTGGAATTATTCCTCTAGATCCTTTGGTTGTTGAAGTTTATCCAAGATATATTTCTGTAATACCTGGAGAGAAAACAAATGTTCCTCTTAGATTATGGAATAGAACTGAAGATAAAATAAAAGGTTCAATAATAATTAATGAAATTCCAAATGTTGAATTTGAATCTAACACTTTTTTACTAAACCTTGAGTCAAAGGAAAGAATTGATCTACCTATAAATTTCCAATTAAACGAAAATTATAATCATTCACTAGTATCATTAAAATTGAATATTTTCAAAGATCAAAAGAATGAAAGAATTAAGCTCCCTGAGGAAACTATACAGATTCCGGTTATCGATTACTCAACAGGAACTAATTCAAAATGCTCTGGATATATCATTGAAAATAAAAAAGCAATACTAGAAAATAATACAATTAGATTAGAAATTAGTTTATCTGAATCAACAGAATTGAGAAGGATATATGATAAAAGGGATGGAAAATATTACTATTTTGGTACTGCTCAACCTGATTTAGGTTTACCTTTTATGGGATATGCTAATGAATTCAAAAAAACTAAACATACAGCTGAAATTGTTATGCAAAAGGAAAAAGTATCTCTAATATTAACAGCTACCTCTCAAAGAAAGAAAGGGATTAAATTACAAAGAACTTTCACAATTAAACCAAATAATGATTTAGTAGAAATTATGGTAAAAATCGTTAATGAGTCTAGTGAAACGCACAAAGATATTGCTATAAGAATGTTGAGTGATTATTGGATTAGAATAGTTTTTGACTGTAAGACATATCTTCCATTAAATAGAGGTTTAATGAAGGTCGATGATAACTTAGAATTTCGTAGTAGTAGGCATTATCCAAAAGATGTTGATGAATGGAAGGAATCTTGGATTTGTACCGAATTTGATCAAGCAAAATTACTCGGTTTTATGTGGGATAAAACATATCTAAAGAAAATTGAAGCAGGTATAGGTTCTCCATCAACACTAGAATATGATTTTGGAGCACTCGAACCTGGTCAACATAAACAGATAAAATACTTTATCTACTTTGGAAGAGGTAATTGGAAAGATTTTAGGAAATTATGGCAAGAGCAAATTGAAAAAGATAGTTCTTTAGCTTTGGAAGCAATTGAAGAAACAATGACGATTCTAGATAAGTTTACAGTTAAAACTGAGTCCTCTGTTTATGGTAAAATGAACTCCTTTAATATTCAACCAATAAACTATGATGATACATTAAATCTGATTGTGACTAACAATACACTGAGGAAAATCAAAGGGAAACTGGTTATGGAACTGCCAAAAGGGGTAACTTTTGAAGACAATACAAATACGTTTGAAGCTGAGATTGATGAATTGGTAAGTGGGAAACCTTATGAAAATATATTCAAAATTCATGCAAATGAAATCTATTTTGGTAGAATTTTCTTAGTCAAATTGAGTATTGTTATAGAAGGAACATCATTCGATCTCTCATTTTTAGCTCAAATACTCAATAAAGACTTCAAAATAAATATCCAGAAGAATGATGAAATTAACAATAAGGAACTTTATACAATAGATAACGGTAAACTACTCCTCTCTATTTCTAAAGATCATGGTGGCTCGGTTACATCCTTCAAAATTCCTACACTTTCCAAATCTGAGAATCTTCTAAGCTCATGGCCAGAAGTAAGAACTTTCATGTGGGATAGTCATTGGTTTGGAGGTATTGTACCAATAATTAGTAATCCATATTCTTGGGGTTCTATTACTCATCTCGAGGAATTTACTTCTGAACAGATTGACAATGGTCTAGAGAAAGGAATTAAGGTTACTTCGAAATTAAAATCAAAGGAACTTCTAGAGGGTCTGCAACTTGAAATTGATTATACAACATTACCTTTTTCAAATGCAGTTAAAGCAACATTTAGGGTGCTAAATAACACAGAGGCTACCCTGAGATTCAGGGGAGGATTGGATGCAAATATTGCTGTTTCTGAACGAGTAACAAATGATATTTTCTTTGAAATTAACGGAATTTTACACAAAAGAACTTTTCAATCTCAAAAATGGATTCCTAAAATGAACAATAAATGGGCAGTTTTTGTTGATCAAGAATCAAAAATAGCGCTAGCAATCATAGGTCCTACTAAAAGGAATTTGAGATTAGATATTAGTGATGACGGTGAGTTGCTAAATTCAGCTAATACAATAAATGAATTATTTATTCCAGCTAAAAGTAAAGTAGAATATGACGTACTCTATATTCTCTATCCATTAAATCATGAATTAATTGAACATCTCAGAGGAAGATTTTGATTCATTATTATTCGCTTTATCCGAGATGGGTTTTAAATTTTAACAGTGCAATCATCATAAACTTTAGAATTTCAAGACCTTTAAAGATTATAAAATGAATTTTTTTCTTGTCTTGATGATAGTTTCTTAATGAGTATTTTATTGAAAGATTGTCGTTATTTTTCAAATGAATAGCAATTTGCCTAATAGGGGTGTTATAAATGTTAGAACCAAAAATAATCGATGCTCATTCCAGTCATGTATTAAAAATAGATTTTACATTAGATAGCAAAGCATTAATTTCCGCAAGTATGGATAATGCAATTAGAATTTGGAAAACTGAGGATTGGGAATACTATTTTGAGCTTGATGGTCATTCAAAAAGTGTTAATACATTTGCTTTGAAGAGTGATGAGAATATTCTCTTTACAGGTTCAAGCGATAAAACAATTAAGATTTGGGATCTAGTTGAACGTAAGGAAATTCTAACTTTAGAGGGTCATAAGAAACCTGTTATATCTTTAATGATTTCACCTGAAGGAGTATTGCTTGCATCTGGTTCATATGAAGGTGATGTTCGATTATGGTGTCTTGAAACACTTGAATCTTATGCTGTATTAAAAGGACACCCAAGTAATGTATCAAGCTTAAGTTTTGCTCCTGATTGCTCTTATTTAGTTTCAGGTGCATTGGATGATAGTATGATTG
>JAUVZH010000344.1 GCA_030602675.1 Candidatus Heimdallarchaeota archaeon
AGGTATTACCAGATATAGATCGAAAAACTTGGTCAGAACCATCTATTAAAGAATGGTTTCTAGATGATTATATACCTGATTTAATTCAACCGAATCTAAGAGGTTACTCCTATGACTTATTTTTGATGTTGAAATCACTTACTAATCCAGAAAAGCTTTCTCACAAAATAGGTTTTGAATACCCAGTTTATTTTTGGCATGGAGAAAATGACAGCATAGTTCCTCCAATATCCTCTATAGAACAACAGAAATTAATCTTAAATTCTGAACTTATTCTTTATCCTTTGGAAGGGCATAAAGTAATTTATACTCATTTTAACGAGATAATTTCGAAATTAGTAGCTTAATTGCTACTTTGGTTGACTTTTGATTGTTATTCAGTGATGTATTTACTACTAGTAAGAACACCTCTTTACTTTTTAATACAAAAATATTAATTAGAAATCTAATGTATGTGATTGTATGAACTCATTTTCATTAGAAGACAAAGAAGATATTTCAATTGTGCTTTGTGGTGCTGCTGGACAAGGTATTCAAACAGTTGAACAGTTTTTAACTCATGTTCTACAAGAGGATGGATACAATGTTGCAGCAACTAAAGAGTACATGAGTCGTGTCAGAGGTGGTACAAATTCCACTGAAATACGAATTTCTTCAAAACGAGTGTCTGCGTTTGTTGATCGAATTGATATCTTTATTCCTTTAAATAAAACTGCTATTGCTAGGCAAAGAAAACGTATAACCAAAGATACAATAATTATTAGTGAATCAGAACTAATCAAGGATGAAATCGATATTTCCAAATACAAAGTAATTGAGATTCCTTGGACAGAATTAGCACAGGAAATTGGCAGTAAAGTTTATTTGAATACTATAGCAGCAGGACTAATTGCTGAGTTATTCCAATTGGATCAGGAAATTGGCAAGAAATATCTCAGAAATAGATTTGCTTCAAAGGGTGAAGAGATAATACAGAAGAATTTTGAAGCCTTCAATAAAGGATGTGAAATAGCTGATACATTAATCAGTGAAAAAGGATTGAAGATTGCGATCAAAAAGTCTTCAAAGAAAGATAAAGAGCTACTTTACAATGGTGCATCTGCTGTCGGTATGGGAGCAATTGCTGGTGGTTGTAATTTTATCTGTTCATATCCAATGAGTCCATCAACTGGAGTTTTAGTATTCCTAGCAAAGCATGCTCATGATTTTGATATTCTAGTTGAACAAGCAGAAGATGAAATCGCAGCTATAAATGCTGGTTTAGGTGCAGCTTATGCTGGAGCTAGAGCTATGGTTACAACTTCAGGAGGAGGATTTGCTTTAATGGGTGAAGGTTTAAGTTTGAGCGGAATTATTGAAACACCAATTGTAATTCACGTTGCTCAACGTCCTGGTCCGGGAACAGGTTTGCCTACAAGAACAGAACAAGGAGATTTGGAGTTAGTACTATATGCCGGGCATGGAGACTTTCCAAGGATAATCCTTGCTCCAGGATCACTACAAGATGCATTTTATATTACACAGAAAGCATTTAATTTAGCTGACAAATTCCAAGTACCAGTAATTATTCTGACAGATCAGTATTTTATGGATCTGTATTACAATATACCACCTCCAGATATTTCCAAGATTTCAATTGAAAAACATATAACTAAAACAGAAAAAGGATACAAGAGATACAAATACACTGAAAATGGAATATCTCCAAGAGGAATACCTGGTTACGGGGAAGGTTTGGTTCGAGCAGATAGTGATGAACACACTGAAGATGGCTTCATAACAGAAGATCTTGATGTCACTCGAGTAAAAATGGTTGAAAAACGATTAAAGAAATTTGATGAAGTTAAGAAAAATGTGATACCTCCCGATTTACTTGGAACAGATAAATACAAGACACTAATCATAGGTTGGGGGTCAACATTTACAGCAATAAAAGAAGCCTTAGACATAATTGCTGACAAAGAAATCTCATTCCTGCACTTTAAGCAAGTATATCCATTACATCAAAAAACCAAGGAGTTCTTGGAGAAAGCGGAAAAAGTAATCATTATTGAGAATAATGTAACTTCGCAATTTAGCAAATTAATCAAATTATATACTGGTTTTGAGATTAAAAATAAAATCCTGAAATTTAATGGTATGCCGTTTTCTGTAGAGGAATTGGTTGAGAAAATCAAGAAAATTGAGGAGGTCTAAAAATGAGTAAGAAAAATATCTTTGACATGGATGATATAGATATTGCTTGGTGTCCTGGTTGCGGTGATTTTCAAATACTAACAACACTAAAAGAAGCATTAGTTGAATTAGATATTAAACCCAATAATTTAGTTTTGGTATCTGGCATAGGTCAAGCAGCAAAAACCCCTCAATATCTTAATTGTAACTTCTTTAATGGACTGCATGGTCGATCTTTACCTGTAGCATGGGCAATAAAAGCAACGAATCCAGAACTAGTTGTTATTGCTGAAAGTGGCGATGGGTGTAGTTATGGAGAAGGAGGAAATCACTTTATTCATACTGTAAGGAGAAATCCAAACATAACCAACTTTGTTCATAATAACATGATCTATGGCTTAACAAAAGGACAAGCTTCACCAACCTCTAGGTTTGGAATGAAAACTGGTATTCAGGTTGATGGTGTAATTCTTGATCCGTTTAATCCATTAACTATTGCTATAGGATTAGATGCTTCTTTCGTTGCTCGAACTTATGCAGGTGATCAAAAGCATATGAAGGAAATGATGATAAAAGCCATCAAACACAAAGGATATGCTTTACTAGATATTCTTCAGCCTTGTGTTTCATTTAATAAATTAAACACCTATCAATGGTTCAAGGAACGTATTTATTATCTTGAAAACCATGATCCCACTAATAGATTGGAAGCATTAAAGCGAGCTGCTGAGGTGGAAAAATTTCCACTTGGTATTTTCTATGTAAATGAAAAACCAACATTTGAAGAAAACACAGAAGTTTATCATACAAATAAAAAACCCATATATAAAAGAGAACGAGATCTGAAGAAATTTTCAGAAAAATTCCTCTAGATCTTCTTATTTTCCTTTTTTTATCTTATCCACCTGGAGAACCATGGAATGGAGCATATTTGAACATCCAATCTTCTAGAAGATCCTCAGTTAATGTTTCTTTCTCGATTAAAGCTTTAAGCAATCTTTTCAAGAAGGTGTGATGTCGTATTTCATCTTTGTGGATTTCGCTTACAACAAATCTAATTCTATCTTCTTTCTCATATGTTGTTAGAATCTCATTGTAAGTTTCAATTGCTTTTGCTTCTAGTTCAATATGCTTTTCAATAGTGGCTTTAATTTTATCATAATTTTCCTCTTCGATTAATGGTGTTGGACCTTTAATCATCCCACTTAGAGCAGTAAGAAGTAATTCATGTTTTTTGGAATCCATTGCGATTCCTCTTATTAGTTCTTTAACTAGAATATTCTTTACATCTTCAACGCTCTTGTTTGATATTTCAACTATTTCTTTTTCAAGAGCAATTTGCTTTTCAATGAACTCAATCAATTCTTCATCATTCATTATTTGCACCCATTAATTAATTTTGAATTTAGTACAATTAATGATTAATTTAAAACTTATTCATTAATAATGAAAGAATGCTAATACTGGTTTTTCAGTTCAAAGCAATGCTAAGATTCGATGGATTAAAAAGCAATAAAGTACTTACATTTCATTAAAAGCATATAAACAGGAGATTTATTTAATGGTTGATTTTGCACCTGATAAACCTTGGTTGTATTTAGCTATTTATGGCGGTTTTATGATTT
>JAUVZH010000387.1 GCA_030602675.1 Candidatus Heimdallarchaeota archaeon
GATTTGAACAAATTTTCTTAATTATTTTCTTTGTATCTTGAAGAGTTTGTACGGAATAACTTGGAAACCCCTTCTGCTCAATAAAGCTTTGTGGTTCTAGCTGACGCCAGAAATAAGTAATCGAAGGAATGCCTAATAATGCTGCTTCTCGTGCCATTGTTCCTCCACCTGTAATTACTGCATCTGCTTTTGAGAGCAAATCTAGAAAATATCTACCTTTATCCAGAATAAGAGCTCTATCTTCAAATCTTTGTTTAATACTTTCTTTTTGCTTTTCGTATCTTGGCAGAATAACTATTTTCCCATCATAGTATGTAAATGCCTCTTCAAGTATTTCCATGTATGGATTCTCGTCTCTATCTTTCATATAAGCAGCAAAGCTCTCTTCAGGTCTGAAAACTAAATAACTTTCCTTTTTGCTTTCGTTTTCCCTTAATTTTTTGTACTTTTCATAACCTTCTCCTGAAATGTATTCTACTTCATCTACTCCTTCATATGTGTATATTGTATTTGGATTAGCTCCTAATTTAATGAAATCATCTTTATTTATACAAGAAGGAGTTATCAAGTATCTAGCCAATGACAAGGTAAGTTTAGCTACTGGGATCGAATGTGTAGTATCATTGAATAGAATTAAAGGTATGCCTAGTCCAAAAGCCACACGTGAAGCATCAGGCGAAGATAATGAAATTGTAGCAATTGGTTTGTCCTCAAGTTTTACAATATGCTCTGCTAATTTAACGACTCTTTTAGCACTTGCTAGTAATTTACCTTCTAATGTTTTTCCTCCATACTCCCCAAGAGAGATTGGTTTGGTTTCATAATGACTAAATATGTCATGAATATAATCATGATTCCTTGTGGTATATAGAGAATCAATTCCAAACTGCTTCAGTTTCTCACCAATAGATAAGAAGAGCATAGCTTGCTTAGGAGTTAAAACCTCAAACCAAATAACTTTACTTTTAGGCATTGATTCCTTCCAACTTTATACCATTCCTCTCAAGGTATCTCAAATCTTCTTTGAAAAATGCTTTGATTAATGTATTCCATACAACTAACCAATACAAAAATAATAAACTTGAGACAAATGCGCTCAAAACATTAAATGTCAATGGATAATCTGTCTGAAAGTTCAATAACCCTTCAGGAGCAAAGAATAGGAAATAAATGAATGTGAATATCATTAGCAAAAATCCCCAAATAATAAAAATCGTTTTTATGGGACCCCAAGCAGCTAAAAGGATTTTACGAAAGTCCATCATTATCCACCAAGTTTCTTCTTATTTCGTAAACTTGCTTTTATTTAATAAGTTATTGATGATAAGTTTTTTTATTTTCGAAATGAACATAATTTTATAAAGTTGATTGAGTTAGTTATGCCTAACAATTCAAAATGACTTGGAGAGATTAATTATGGAAAAAGAATATTCATTACCTCTAATAGGTGATAAAGCACCTAGCTTTACAGCAAAAACTACCCATGGAGAAGTTTCATTCCCAGATGACTTTAAGGGTTCATGGGTTGTCTTATTCTCACATCCAGCAGATTTTACCCCCGTATGCACTACTGAATTTCTCGCTTTCTAGAAAAAAAAGCCTGAATTTGATAAACTAAATACTAAGTTAATTGGGTTAAGTATAGATCAAGTATATAGTCACATTAAGTGGGTAGAATGGATTAAAGAAAAACTCGACACTGACATAGAATTTCCTATAATTGCAGATCATGGTGTAATTGGTAAAAGATATGGAATGATTCACCCAAACAAATCAGCTAGTACAGTAAGAGCTGTTTTTGTTGTTGATCCTGAAGGAATAATACGAGCAATGATTTACTATCCTCCTGAAATGGGACGAAACATGGATGAGATTGTACGAATTATAAAAGCATTTCACATTGCAGATAAACATGATGTTGCTATGCCAGCAAATTGGCCTAACAATGAACTACTTAAAGATAGAGTAATTATCCCTCCTGCAAGTGATGTAGAAACAGCAAAGAAGCGACCAAAAGAATATGAGTGTTATGATTGGTGGATGTGCCATAAAGAGCTACCAAAATAGGAACCTTCTAATTGGTCCTTCACATTTTTATTTTTTATATAGCATAGTTTTAATGATAACGGGTATTTATAGGAAAATACATATAATTTTTTGAAGAGTTATTATGTGTCAAAACAAAGATATTCAATAATCCAAGGACTAATCAATGATGGCTGTAATTGAAGCAGGATTAATCGTTAATGGCATACCACTAATTCGTAGTGAATATTATCCAACAGAAACTGAAGTTGACCCATTTATAAGAACAGGATTATTAACAGCTATACAGACTTTTGCTTCTAAAGCATTTAGTGACGAAGCTCAAGAAATGCAGCTTAAGAAATATTCCATAGTAATAAAAGATCTTAATCCAGGAACAAATGAACAACTGCTCCTTTATTCGATAGCTGAAAAAGGAACAGATATATCAGAATTACGTAGAAGATTGGCAAATTTAGAGAAGAAGTTGGATTTAACTCGAGTAATTCTTGATACACCAGTAATGACCAGTGAAATAAGACAAATTAAAAAAATAATTGACAAAGAATTAAAAGACCTCTGTTTGAAACCAGCTGATCGAGCAAAGAATATTTTCGGTTAAAATTAGCTTAAAAGAATCTGTTTTTGATAAGTAATCAGAAATATTGTATTAGACAGAAATCTTTAAAATGGTAAATATCAAAAAAAGGAATGCTTAGCAATCCGGTCCTAACTCAGCCTGGCTAGAGTGCTCGGCTGTAGACTTTGTCGCTCCAATGAAGTTATGATGATTTGGAGTCAGCCAGTGTTCGCTACAAAGGCATTTACCGAGCTGTCGAGAGTTCGAATCTCTCGGACCGGACCAATTCTTTTTATTTTTAATTTAGCTGCTTCCTTCATTAGCATCTGTTTTTGCTTCTTCAATAAAAATAGATACATCCTTTGACCAATTTATGTTATTGTATTTTTCTTTCATATCTCTGGCATGATTTCTTGCTTTTATGTATACTCTAGCTTTATGGAAATTTAGTAATTCTTTATTTAATTCTGTTCTGAAGACTTTTCTCAAAATTCTACTTTCTATATCCCTCTTATTCTTCAAATTGCTGCCATCACTTATTTCTACAATCGTTAATTCTTCATCTTTTATTGCAATTAGATCAATTTCTGATGTTTTTCCATAAATCTCAACTACAACATTTTTTGCTATCTCGAATCCCTCTTTTTCGAGTCTTTTTATGATTTCCTTTTCATAAATGGAACCAGTTCGAGCAGATTTCTTTATTTTAAGAATCTTTGCTTCTTTGGGTAGAGTTCTTATTAGCAATTCTTCATATTTCATGATAGTATTCAAATCAGATTCTCTGTTATCTATTAATCCAAAGATTAATACATTCATTATTAAACCATATTTCAAAATGATTTTATG
>JAUVZH010000052.1 GCA_030602675.1 Candidatus Heimdallarchaeota archaeon
ATTGTAGTTCACAAGGTGAAAACCAGTACATTTGAAATTGAAGATATCCTCGATTACCTAAAAGTGTTGGTTGAAATTTGTAATGCAAGCAATAAAATCCAAAAGAAATCAAAGAAATCTGTACTTAAATTCCAATTCAAAGTAGTTCCTGGTCCAAGCTATTGGATCAACATAAATAAAGGACTTTTCACCTCTGGTGAAGGGACATTGGATTCTCCAGATGTAACTATTGAAATGAACAAAAGTATTGCTGCAGGTATATTTTCTGGAGAAGTTAATGCTGCTTCTGCTTATATGTCCAAACAATTGAGATTTATAGGTCCATTAAGGCATGGAATGAAATTCCAACAATGGACAAATACTGTTAAAAATGAACTAGGATTAGAGCAATTATAATCCTATTTCTTATTTATTATGTCCAATTTCAACATTCAGACCATTTCTCCCTTTTATTTATTGCTATATTAAAATGAAATAACTCTCTTTTTAATTACTTAATATAATATGTTTTTGTTTACAATGAATCGAACAAATTATATGCTACAAATTAAGAGGACAAATACAATTAGGCAAATTACTATTTTGGTCATTGTTCTTATTGTTGTATTACTAGTTGCTCAAAATTCTTTGATACAAGTTTCTGCTGATGATGACGATGACGACGAAGATGATGACAATGAAGAGGATTTATCCAAAAGCTTGGGTTGGGCAGCAGTTGGTTTATTCGCTGTAAGTTCTGTTTATATTGCCTTTTACCAAACATATCGTTTTACTAGAAGATTATCCAAAGAAGGACGAAAAGGAGAAATTAGGAAATTCATTGGTAATGTTTTTCTGAAGGTTAGAAAACCTTTACTTTATACTCACTATTTCTCAGGTCTTGCAGCTCTCATTGTATTACTAATTCATGGTGTTATGTTAACAAAGGATGATGCTGAAGCAGTGATTGGATGGGTTGCAGCAGGTGTTTACATCCTCTTCATTATAACTGGAATTATTCTTTGGTTTAAAATCAAACCAATATGGGTACGAAAGAAATTACGAAAAACAATCTTCTACATTCATAGAAGTCTGCTAATATTTATTATCATTATTGCTATTCATATTGCCCATTTAGTAATCGCTGATTAACATTATCGTTTGGATTTTTAACAAATTATTTAAACGAGAAGAAAACACATTTTGCATGTGAATTTTAAGAAGATGATTATATATGACCTACTACATTGGGATTCGACGCGAAACAAAACCTGGAGAAAGAAGAACACCCTTAATTCCAAGTGCTGTTAAAAAACTGAAAGAAGAACATGACATTCAAACTATTTTACAACCATTTGATAAACGTGCATTTTCTGATGAAGAATTTGAAAAAGTAGGTGCCGTAATTAGAGAAGATTTGTCTGAATGTTCTGCAGTTTTTGGTATAAAAGAGATGGATCTTGATATTTTTCTACCAGATAAAGCCTACATGTGTTTCCATCATGTAATAAAAGGACAAAAAAGTAACATGCCAATGCTTAAGCACATAATGAAGACCGGAAGCATAATGATAGATTATGAAAAAGTAACTGATGATAAAAATCGAAGATTGATTTTCTTTGGTAGGCATGCTGGTTATGCTGGTATGATTGACACTTTGAATGGGTTTGGTTTGCGACTCAAGGAAGAAGGATTTGATACTCCCTTCCTCAAAATCAAACAATCATGTGATTATTTTGATTTAGCAGAAGCAAAAACTGCCATTGCAGAGGTTAAAAAATTAATAGAAAATGATGGCATTCCTGATGAATTATGTCCACTTGTTTTCGGATTCCTAGGATATGGTAATGTTTCTCAAGGTGCTCAATCAATATTAGATATTCTACCTGTAAAGGTAATTGAACCAAAGAACCTAGCTGCTTTAATTGAGAATCATGATACGGAAGAATGTAAGAAAGTCATCTACAAAGTGATTTTTAAAGAAGAGCATATGGTGAAACCAAAGGATAAATTAGCAGAATTTGTTCTTCAAGACTACTATGATCATCCTGAAAAATATGAGGGCGTTTTTGCAGAGAACTATCTCGAATATATCACAGTAATTGTAAATGGTGCATATTGGTCTGAAAAATATCCTCGAACAATTACAAAAGAGGATATTAAGGAACTCTACAGTGATGATAAGGAACCTCGTTTAAGATTTATTGGTGACATTAGCTGTGATGTTGAAGGTGGAGTTGAGTGTACAACAAGAATCTCCTACATTGACCGACCATTTTATTGTTATGATCCAGATGAAGAGACAGTAACAAATGGTGTTAAAGGTGATGGTCCTGTAGTTTTAGCAATTGATCATCTCCCAACTGAAATACCTCGAGATGCTTCAGAATTCTTTAGTAATACTTTACTTCCATTCATATCTAATATTGCAAAAGCAAATTTTGACGGTACATTAGATGAAGCTGGTTTATTTGATGAGATTAAGAAATCTGTTATTCTTTGGAAAGGAAAATTTACACCAGATTATAAGTACATTAGTGAATTCCTAAAATAATTGCATTATTCACAAATTCAACAACAACAACCTTTTTTATTTTCCTCTCTTTTTATTTCTTGGGAGGAAAATTATAATGAAAAATAAAATCTTATCATCTCTTTTTTTTGTATTTCTAATCATTTTTCTTAGTTTTAATCCATCATTTCAGCAAATTGATTCTGGGAACAATAATAATGATCAACAATTAAATACCAACCAAATTCCAAAAGCTGAAGATTATATACAACTTCCCTATTTGCCAATTGATATAGATGAAGTCTTTTGGGCAGATAATCTAACAAGACAAAGCGAACATCTAAACCTTATCGGAAATGGGACCAATGCTTGGATGTTACCATCTTGGGGTGGGTGTTTTGTCAGTGGACATACAGAGGGAGCTGACAAATGGTACTTACAACCGGATAGGGAACAGATGATAAAAGTTCCAATTGCTGGGAGACTTGTTGAGTATCATATAGAAAATGAAACCAAAGTTTCCTACAATGGATTTGATATGATAGCCGCTGTTCGAGTTTTTATAGAAATAGGAAAAGACTGTGCTATAATGTTTGATCATATGGCTATTCTTGAATCGTTACACAATGAGTTTCAAATTAATCCCAATTATCAATTCATAAAAGATCAATTCATTGGTTATACAGAAAAACATCTAGGACCAGAAGGACTAAACTTTTATTATTTATACAAGTATCGGACGGTATATCCGCTACCTGCGTTCCCTCTGGAATACCAAGAAAAAATTACTAATTATTTCAATTTGCAAGTTGAACGAGCAAAGATTGCCGGGGTTTTTCCTGAAACTGAAATGTACTATCCTTTAGATAAGGCAGAAGCTAATACTCTTTGGGGTATCTGGCGATACGATAGTGGTCCATATGATTCATATTATGAGAATACTCGATTTGATGATTTACGAGGTAGTATTTTAACACTCTATAACCGTGAAAGGGCTAATCCAGCTACTTTTCACAAAGATCCATTGAATATGTCAAAAGACCTTTCCAATGATGTTATTGGTTTATTGTTTGATTACGGTGGAGACGAACCAGCTGATTACTCACAAAAAGGTTACACTTTTCTCGAACAAGTTGAAGGCGATTTAACTCAAGGTATCCTGAAATTACGTTGTTTATATTATGGTGACTTAGACCTTGAAACCTTCTTTTATGCTCGATTTTCTATGGATTTAAGGAAGGATAATATTGAAGATGACTTGTTGAATATTGAGTATTTTGATACATTGGTAGATGCTCAAGCTGGATTTACGGGAAATGAGATTTCTTATAGACGACTTATTCAAGAAGCAAGACCTCCTTGGGATTATATTGTTTATCGACAAATAATATATGTTGGAGTTAGTGGAGTTGTTCTTTTAGCTGTTATAATAACCACAATTGTAGTGGTTGTAAAAATCAGGAAAAAGAAAAAACCCATAAAGCAGATTATTGATAACTAATTGGGCATTTTATTCTGCCATTCAGAATTGGAAAAAACATTTAATTATGAATCATTTTTATATTTAATTACTTGAACTATGGAATGAGTTTCTATGAAAAAAATTGTTGCTTTTGGAGCTGGGTTAGTAGCAAAACCTGGCATTAGATATCTGTTGGATAAAGGTTTTGAAGTAACGGTAGCATCTAGAACAGTTAGTAAAGCTGAAGCTATCGTTGATAATCATCCAAATAGTAAAGCACTTGCTTTTGATATAACAAAGGATGATTTGGATTCAATAGTGAAAGAACATGATTTGGCTATTAGTTTGCTTCCATATGCTTTTCATCCACAAATAGCAAAATCCTGTATTAAATACAAGAAACATATGGCTACAACTTCTTATGTTTCCGATGCTATGCACGCACTAGATGATGATGCTAAGAAAGCAGGGATTCTAATTATGAACGAGTGTGGTGTCGATCCTGGAACTGATCACATGAGTGCTATGAGAGTTATTCATGAAGTTCAAAAGAAAGGTGGAAAAATCACTAGTTTTAAATCAACTACTGGTGGACTACCAGCACCTAATTCTAATGATAACCCAATGGGCTACAAATTTTCTTGGTCGCCAAAGGGTGTTATTTTGGCTGGAACTAATGCTGCGCAATATTTAGAGGATGAGAAAGTAGTCGAAATCAAAAGTGGTGATTTATTCAATCATTATTGGCCTTATACTGTTGAAGGTATGGAATTAGAAGCATATCCAAATCGTAATAGTCTTCAATACGTTGAATTGTATGGTTTGGAAGGCATCAAAACCATGTTTCGAGGAACTTTCAGATATCCTGGTTGGTGCGAATCTCTTCAAGCTTTATTTGATCTTGGTTTAATGGATCAAAAAACTAAGAAAGGATTGAATGGCATTACTTGGAAAGTGCTTCTCCAAAAAATGCTTGATTATAAAGGAGATGAAATTAGAGGAGAAGTTGCACGTAAACTTGGTAAAGATCCAAATGCTGAATGTCTAAATAGATTAGAATGGTTAGGATTATTTAGTGATGAGCAAATTCCTTCAGCAGCTTCTTATCTTGATGCACTTGCAGATCTATTCATGACCAAACTTGGAAAGTTTGCTCCTGAACAGCAAGATATGATAGTCATGCTCCATGAGTTTACAGCTGAATACCCTGATGGCAAACAAGAGAAGATTACATCAACACTTCTAGATTATGGAATTCCAAATGGTGACTCTTCAATGGCTAGAACCGTATCCTTGCCTGTTGCCATAGCTGTTCGTATGATGCTTGAAGACAAAATCAAAGGAACAGGTGTAATAATTCCAACTGCTCCAGAAGTTTACAATCCAATTCTTGATGAACTTGAGACAATGGACATTGTTTTCAAAGAAAAAATATTGGATTAGAAATATGTAAATGACCATGGCATTAAAAGCCATAGGTCTATCATTTTTTTTTTCAGAGGACTTAACTATTTTTAATAAAATGAAGGAAAACCATCAATGATTTTTACTGAATTGATGGTTGTTGATTTCCAACAAAATCCTATGCTCAATTTATAAAACCATAAGTACCATTAACATCATCATAGAAAAGTGGAAGTTCCACTTGAACATATGTGAAAACTATCATTAAAACCAATAATAAACCTACAGAAATAAGTGATACTATATCAAGTGTTTTTTGTCTTACATCATCCAATTCCTTTTCAATATTTATAATAAAGTATCCAACAAATTGCTGAAGTACAGTGGCGAAAATAAATGTACCAATACTCAGACTCCAACCGCTAACACCAAAAGCACCTTCCATGGTGTAGTAAAATGATAGCATAGCTATAATACCAACAAAAAGACCTTCTGTTCTTCCTACAATTACTTTGTTGTATTTTTTCCTAAGGAAAAAGTATTCAGCGATATAAACAAACACTCCTGGCCAGAAACCAAGTTTTATTTGTTCCCACATGCTTTCGTTAATAGGGAATAGCCAGCCAATTGGTTTCCATTCAATCCATTCATACATGTAACGAAATAGGAATCCCAATCCGAAAATAACTGCCCAACCAGCTACTGTCCAAATTATTAAATCTGTTTTGAATTTCTTTTCATTTGTAGCTTCAATAAATTCATCTTCTCTTGAGTTCATCGTTAAACCTCATCATTGGTGGACTTTGTTATCACATAAATTATTGAAATTAAAAGTTGCTATAAGGGTTATAAATTCTTTAACTATCTTTTATCTTCTAATAAGAAATTTTATTTTGTATAGTTTTTCTTTATTCACGATTACTATGTTTGATAAAATAGAAGCAGCTTACGATCGAATCAAGAATTATGTAAATAAAACCCCTGTTATGACATCAACAACTCTAAATGATCAGCTAGATTGTAAGTGTTTTTTCAAATGTGAAAACTTTCAGAAAATAGGTGCTTTCAAATTTAGAGGTGCATTAAACACACTTCTACAATTATCAGATGAAGCAAAAGAGAAAGGGGTGATTACTCACTCTTCTGGTAATCATGCTCAAGCATTAGCACTAGCAGCTAAAATTGTAGGAATTAAAGCTGTTATTGTCATGCCTGAAAATGCTCCTACAGTTAAAGTTAATGCTACGAAAGTATATGGTGCAGAGATTGTAGTATGTGGTTCAAAACCAGGTGATAGGGAGGAAGCTGTTAAACCATTAATTGAGAAATATGGTTATACTTTAGTGCATCCTTCAGATGATTTGACTATCTTCCAAGGAGCTGGCACTGCAGCTTATGAATTAATTAACGAAGTTGGTTCATTGGATTATGTATTTTGTCCTGTGGGTGGTGGAGGGTTACTAAGTGGTACTGCTATAGCTACTAAAGGTCTACTGTCTGATGCTTCAGTTATTGCTGTAGAACCTAAAAATGCTGATGATGCATATAGATCATTTAAAGCTGGTAAGATTTTCCCTTCGATTAATCCGAATACAATTGCTGATGGTTTACGTACTCAATTAGGACCTAATACATTCAAAGTAGTTATGAAATATGTTGATGATATTATCACTGTTAGTGAAGAAGCAATAATTGATGCAATGCAATTCTTATGGGAACGAATGAAGCTAGTTATTGAACCTTCTGGTGCTGTTTCTCTTGCTGGAGTATTATCAGGTCAAATAGATGTTAAAAATAAACGTGTTGGTATCATGGTTTCAGGTGGAAATATCGATTTAACAGAATTCTTCAACAACTTTCGAGAGAAAATTTCCTAAATGTTTTTCATTCTATTTTTTGTCGAATTAGGTAATTTAAATATCAACCAAAAAGATTTATATTAGTAAACCTTAATTGGTTATAGTTTCAAAAAAAGGACCAAAAGGGTCAGCGACTCACAAAACGTCGCAGGGAAAGTATAGGGGTAGATATTGGCAAAGGAGTAAACGAAAAGGGTCTGTGCAAGTACGATTTTTTTCGCTTCTCCTTCTCTTCAACAACAATTTTTGATTTTGCAACGATAATTAGAAAAGGCAAGTAGCTCTATTAGTTAATGATTTTCATGAGTCAAGAGAAGAACTCTGTTTTAGAATCATCGATAACTGCAATCAAACAGATAAAGCAAAAAAAAGCTAAATTGCAAATTGTAGCTTTAACTGGATCTGGTATTTCCAAAGGATCAGGTATACCTACATTTAGGGGTACAGATGGTCTTTGGAAGAATTATAATGCAATGGAATTAGCTACTCCACAAGCATTTGGGAGAGATCCTAAATTAGTTTGGGAATGGTATTCTTGGAGAATTGGTTTGATCTTAGAGAAAAATCCCAATTCAGCACATTATGCTTTAGTTAAATTGCAAGATGAAGAATTGCTAAAATGGGTCATTACCCAAAATGTTGATTCGTTACACATGAGAGCAGGATCAAAAAATATGCTTGAGGTTCATGGCAACATCTTTCGAGCAAAATGTACAAGTTGTAGTAATAAGATTATGTTGGATGCTGCTCCAGATAAACCGCCAATGTGTGAATGTGGAGAGATGTTAAGACCAGATGTTGTTTGGTTTGGCGAATCACTTGATCAACAAATTATCATGAAATCTTATGATATTCTAACTAATGAAACAGATATTTTGCTTGTAATAGGCACCAGTGGTGTTGTATATCCAGTAGCAGACTTTCCATTTTTGGCGAAAAGAAATGGTGCTATAATAATTGAGTTTAATGTTGATCCAACACCAATATCACAAATTGCTGATTATACAATACTAGGAAAAGCAGAGGAAATATTACCAAAGTTTGTAGAAGCAATCGTAAAAATAGAAGAATGAAGGAAAACTAGCTGGTCACTTGTTTTTCCCATTCACTTTTCAAAATATCCATGTAAATTACATCAACATATTTGCCATCTGTAAAGTGTTCTTGACGATGTTTACCGACTTGTGTAAAACCAACTTTCTTATAAGTTTTAATGGCTCTTTCATTGAAGTCAAACACCCTAAGTTGGATTCGATTCAAATTTAAGTAGTTGAAACCAAATATCAACAAAACTCTCATGGTGTCTGTACCATATCCTTTTCCCCAATTTTTTTCTGCATGAATAGCTATACCTAATTCTGCTGTCTTTGAGATTTTATCAATTTCAAATAAACCTGCTGTTCCTAAGAATTTTTTAGTGTCTTTGTGCTCTATTGCAAACTGATATTCAATGCCTCGTTTCCTTCTTTCCCAAGTACTACGTATCCAATCTGCTTCTTCATCTCGAGCAAATGGTATAGGACGAGACAGGAATTTTCTTAGTTTTAACTTGTTGAAATTCTCCAAAATCGCATCAAGATCAGATAATTCAACAGATCTAAGATTTACTAATTCTCCTTCGAACATACACTTTTTTCTCCAATGCTATTTAGCATAAAAAAAATTGTTTAATAAACAAATCGACAGATATTGCTTCTAAGTACTCTCTTTACTATCTTCATTATCTATTGCTGTCTCGATATCCTTTTCTTCTTGGATTTTGGTTTTGGTACTTGAATAGGAAAGCAATAACACTCCAATAGTTATGATTACTAATGCAATGATTCTAAGAGCTGTCACCCAAACTAATCCTCCACTCCACTCTGAGAAAATAATTACTCCACCAAAAAAAGGTGCGAGTAAAGCCATAACAGCAAAAATAGGTGTTGCAACAACTGCTCTATTCTTCTGAAATGCTATTTGTGGGAGTATAGCTGATAAAATATTGAAGGTTATAACTACCAGAAAATAAATCCACCAGAACCAACTAGTCAAAGCAACTACAAGCGTATCTCTAAAATTAGCAGAATCAATTGCACTAAAAACAGCTTTTGTAAAAATCGCTCCAATACCAGAATAAATACCTCCTGTTAGCGCAAAGAGAATCCCTGTAAATTGATGTTTCTTAAGTAAAGAGTATATACATAAAATTCCTGGAATAAGTGATATACAAACTAAATAAATTATTGAACTATTTTTGACAAAAAGCTGATTTATTTCACTTAATGTGTAAATTGTTTCTGAATCAGAATTTGTGACTCCTAGTAATACAATACCAATTACTATTAGTACAAAAGTAATAATCTCAATCTTTCCAATAGATTCTTTCAAATAGAAATACGAAAAGACTGCTAAGACGATTAATCCTACAGCCTGCATTGGAGTAACAATAGAAAGTGTTCCTTGGTTCATAGCAATAGCTAAAAATACAAAAGAAAGATTTGTAAGAATAAATCCAATTACCCAATATTTGTTTGTGAAAAAATTTTTAATATTTTGCCAGAAAGATGTTTCCTCAACTTTAGGAAGTAAATTAGCTCCTTTCTTTTCTAATGCTAATCCTATATTTACTGTGGAATAAGCAAAAATCGCCATGAAAATTGCTAATATAAGATTACCCATCAGATATTTCTCTCCGATTTACTTTATACTATTCTAAATTGATTAATAAGGACGAATGACTATTAACAAAATTACCTCACTTATTTTGATGACCCGGAATTACATGTTTTAGATTAATTTTTTCTGTGCTAATTTTCTCAGCTAATTTCTGTGACTCAACGGTTTCTTCTTCAATATATTCTTTACTTTGATCCTCAAGCTTAATATGTTCGCTTTCATCTAATACTTCTTCCTCTTCAGGGACCTCTTCAGCAACCTCCTCTTCTTGTGCTGAAAAGAATGAAAGCATTGCCACTCCTACAATAATGAAACCCACTGAAATGCTTTTTATTAGAGTTTCAGTTCCTGTAGAACTTTGCCACTCATTGAAGATAAAAACACCTGCCATAACTTGGGTAAATAAATTCATAATATCTAGAGTTGGTGACACAACAATTGCTTTACCTTTTTGGAGAGCCATTTGTTGTGATGTAAAGGCTACTAGATATCCGCAACACATTATGAATAGATAAATCCACCATTGCCATGCTTTTAACGAGTTTAATAGAAATTCTTGTGCATTGGTAAAGGTTAAACTACCAACAGCTCCTTTAGCAA
>JAUVZH010000316.1 GCA_030602675.1 Candidatus Heimdallarchaeota archaeon
AGTAAAGTAATAAAAATCGCTGCATAAAGATTTATGTAGTTGATTTTATCAAGGGATGTTTTACTATACAGATCAGCTAACTTCTCATTATCTTTTGCTTTATCTAAAATCTTAGTAACAATTTTGTTTTCTTCACCTGCAATAGTTTTAAAAAAATCAAAAACTGCTTTTGATTCAGCTGGTTGTTTATCAAAATACTCTGACACAAGTATGTTCAGATTTTCTGATATCATCTTACCTTTTTCTTTCTCCCACCACTTACTATCATCATCTTGCTTTTGGAAAAAGATACTTGCTGCACGAGTATACAACTTTTCCGCTATTCGACTACCTTTTGTCATTCTATGACCTGCGACAGCGACTAAACCAGCTTTTTCCATTTTTTCCAAATGACGATATATTGTCTTTATTGTAAATCGATGTTTTTTTACTTCCTTATCAAAGAATATATTATGAATTTCTTTTGCTGTCATGTACTTGTTTCGTAAAGCTCCAATAATTTCATACCTTTCATAGAGTATTTTTGATTCATCAGACTCAAGAAATTTCACTACTTCTGGTTTAAAAGAAATGTAATCTGTGTGTTTACGAGTTTTATTATTCTCTCCATCCTTTTCTGTCATAGCGCTCACTACTTTAATTAGGAGTTTTGCTGACATATAAGGTTATCAGTGTGTATGTAAAAGACAATCAATAACACCCATGGAAACACTAATATACATAAGAGACAATGAATGACATAATATGTCACTAGTTTTGCATTATTTTAAGTGAGGAATTAAAGTGGAAAAAAGAAAATTAGGAAACACAGGAATAGAAACTTCGATCTTGGGTTTTGGTGCAATGAGATTACCAACTCTCAAAGTGGGTGAAGATGCAATTAAGCATGATGAAGCAATCAAAATTATTCATAAAGGAATAGATGCTGGAATAAACTACGTGGATACAGCTTATCCTTATCATAATGAAGAAAGTGAAATTGTTGTAGGTAAAGCATTGAAAGATGGCTATCGAGAGAAAGTAACATTAGCGACAAAAGCTCCAGTCTATAAGGAGGAGTACAATAAACCTGAGCATTTTGAACAGTATTTAGATGAACAATTAAAGAAGTTACAAGTTGATACAATTGATGTCTATTTACTCCATGCATTAAATGAAAAAACATGGAAGAAAGTCCAAGATTTAAAATTAAATGAACGAGCGGAAGTTGCTAAAAAAGAAGGGAAAATCAAGCATTTAGCATTCTCTTTCCATGACAAACCTGAAGTACTTAAGGAAATCATTGACTCCGACTTTTTTGAGGTAATGTTAGTGCAATATAACATACTCGATTTAGTTAATGAGGAAATGATAAAATATGCTCATGAAAAAGGATTAGGTGTTGTTATCATGGGACCGGTAGGTGGGGGAAGATTATCAGGAAATCCACCAGAAGAAATGCAAGGTTTACTAACAAAAGAAAGAACTAATTTCACTGATTTAGCATTGAGATTTGTATTTAATAACCCACATGTTTCTGTAGCACTCTCAGGTATGGGAACTGAAGATATGGTTGATGATAATTTAGCAATAGCTTCGGGTGAGTATATACTAAGTGAAGAAGAAAAGGAAAACACCAAAATCATAGCAGAAAAATTCAAAGAATTAACAGACAACCTTTGCACAAACTGTAAATATTGCGAACCATGCCCAGAAGAAGTAGCAATATCCTTTATTTTCAGATCACTCATTTTTCATGATGTATATGGAGATAAGGAAAGAGCAAAAATGTATTATTCAAAGATTGGGCAACCAGATTGGCCTCCAGGCAAACAAGCAGATGCTTGTATAGAATGTGGTGAATGTGAACCAAAGTGCCCACAGAAAATACCAATCATAGATCAACTCAAAAAAGCTCATGAAGTATTATCCCAATAAGTATCTTTCAGATTAAATGATAGCCGAGCTTTGCTCGGTTATCCCAATTTATTAAATAGTAATAAATGAAAATTAGTATTACGAGGGTTGTAAATTGGAGCAAGTCCGTTTAGGTAAAACAAATTTGAAAGTTTCTAGAGTTGGTATAGGTGGTATACCTTTGCAACGTCCCTCTGAAGAAGATGCTATAGAATTAATTCAATATGCTATTGACAATGATATTAACATTATTGACACATCAATTGGTTATGGTTCTAGTGAAATAAGAATTGGTAAAGCACTTGTCGGACGAAGGGATGATGTTACATTAATAACAAGAACTGGTGTGACAGATAAGAAAACAGCAAATGAGCACTTAGAGAGAAGTCTAAAGCAATTGCAAACTGATTTTATTGACATTTATGAAATGCATAATATTAGTACTGCTGAAAGGTATGAAGCTGCTATTGGTGAAGGTGGATCTTTAGAAGCAATGTATGAAGCACAAGATAAAGGAAAAATTGGACATATTGGAATTACAAGTCATTGTATGGAAACCATGAAAACTGCTGTCAAATCAGAGTTATTTGATATCATACTTTTTCCATTCAATTTCATTAACAACGAATCAGCAAAAGATTTAGTTCCATTAACAAAAAGATATGATATTGGCTTTACAGCAATGAAACCCTTTGCTGGTGGAAGACTGGATGATGCAAACCTGGCAATAAAATATCTTTTGCAATTTGATAATGTTGTTCCAGTTCCTGGAGTGGAGAAGAAACAAGAAATTGATGAGATTCTTGACATCGTTAATGGTTCATGGGAATTGACTGGTGAAGAAAACCAGAAAATTGAATCTATTCGAATGGAATTAGATAAACCATTTTGTCAATGGTGTGGCTATTGTGAACCAGGATGTCCTCAAGAAATCAAGATTCCCTTAGTAATTAATGCAGAAGGAATGTGGAGACTTTGGCCACATGAAGAGATTGTAGATATGTACAAAAAGCTCCTCGATCCAGCAAAAACATGTATTGAGTGTGGTCAATGTGAAGAAAGCTGTCCCTATAATCTTCCAATTATAGATATGTTGGTTGAAGGAATCAAATATATTGAAAGTAAAATTAAAATTTAATATAGGTGAAATTGATGAATGTTAAAAAAGAAAGAATATTAGGTATTGTTGGTAGTCCTCGAAGAGGTGGAAATACTGAGACATTGATTGATGAAGTTTTAGCAGGCGCTAAAGAAGCTGGTGCTGAAGTATCAAAAATTATCCTCAATGATCTAACTATAGGCTATTGTCAAGCGTGTAATTCATGTGCAAAAAATGGAAAATGCAAATATGATGATGATATGACTAAAATTAATGAAGAAATGAGTAAGAGCACTATTTTTGTTTTCGGAACACCAGTTTACTATTGGGGTCCAACTGGTATATTCAAAACATTCCATGATCGTTTACTTGCTACTTCAAGACAAGGAATAATCAAAAGCAAAAAAGCAATACTTGTTGTTCCATTGGGTGGTTCTGCATCAATTGCTCGACATACTGTGGGAATGCTAGAAGATGCTTTGAATTATCAAAACGTCGATTTAGTTGCTAAAATAGTCTCTCCTTCCACGATGGAAGTTAAGGATTTAAAACAGAAAAAAGACATCTTGAAACAAGCGTATAAAGCTGGTTTTGATGCAGTCAAAAAAACCACCTGAATAAAGAAAAAGATTAACTGAATACAAGTTTTGTTAAAAAATGTAAAATCTTAAGATACGAAAAAGTGATTTAAAGTATAATTTGATGAGGATTGATGAATGTTAGAAATAGCAATGAATCAAATAAATGTTCCAGATTTGGATAAGGCAATAGAGTGGTACACCAAGAAATTAGGATTCGAAGTATCAAAAGAACACTACTATCCTCCACAAGCAATTGATTTGGTGCAAAAAGGTGGAATACGATTACTTCTCTATAAAGTGGAGAAAAGCGTGACAATTGACTATCCGAATGTTAATCAATCGGTAATTATTTTTAAAACCGATGACTTGAAAAAAATTATGAAGAAACTGAAAGATAATGGTGTTGAATTAATATATCCGGATGCAATCGAATTTCCTGCTGGTCTTTTTAATGCCTTTAAGGATCCCTTTGGAAACGTTCATGAAATCGTACAATTAGAATAATTATTTCTTCTTCCACTTTTGTCTTTTTTATCAACTTATCTTTACTATTTTCCGTTGTTTTTAGCAA
>JAUVZH010000204.1 GCA_030602675.1 Candidatus Heimdallarchaeota archaeon
TTTTCCCGGAGATAAATTGACACCACCCATTTCTGTTACCGCAAAATAACATTTCATTTCTTCTGGATGTTTCTCTAACAACCATTCGATACCTACTTTTCCACCCATTTCTTCATCAGAAACAATAACTAAAACTAAGTCACCTTTGGGTTTGAATTTTTCTTGACTCAAGTGAGCAAAAACAACTACTTGTGAAGCAACGATGAATAACATATCTATTGCACCTCGACCCCAGATAAAATCATCTACGATTTTAGCTGAAAAAGGTGGGTGTGTCCATTTCTTTTCATCATCAATAGGAACAACATCTACATGTGAAGGTCCAAACATTAATGTGGGTCCATCTCCAGTTCCCTTAATTCGAGCTATTAGATTTCCTCTATTTGGAGCTGACTCATAGACATTACAAGCAATACCTTTTCCATTCAAAAATTTCTCAATTGTTCTAATACTTTTAAGTTCATTTCCGGGTGGATTAACACATTCATTTCTTATAAGCTCTTGAAGCAAGACTATAGCTTCATTTAAGGTTGTTTCATCCATCTTCTATTCTTCCAAAATTCATCCATATAATTAGGTATAACCTATTATAACACAAGAACTGATTTTTCTGACTGCAGTAAATGCTTCAGGTTTCCAAATGTAGGGTTTATGTTCTTCCAAAATAAAATTACTAAATTCGTCTTTTGTTTTACCTGTTATCCGATGAACAATATATAATTCTCTTAAACCGCCTGATACAGAGTAAATTCCTTTAGCCAGACTAGTTCTTCTCAAAATAATAATTGGTAGTTTGAGGTTCTCCCATTCTTCTTCAGGAATTAATTTGCTAATTATCTCAAGATCTTTTCTCTTTATTTTGTGTAATCTTTTCGCTTTAGTTTTAATCAAAAGCTTTTCGTCTGCAAGTAATGATTTCAATGATTTCCTTTCAGTAGGAAGATGATCATTCATTTTTTCTATATCTAATGACCATATTAAATCAAGGATTTTATCAGACATTTCAAATACAACTTAAAATGCTAAATCAAAAGATTTTTGGCAATTCCGTTTATCAAGTAATAAAAATTTTATAATGTATTTAGTCTTAGGATTTTAGAAACTAAAGCATTAAGTTTTAAAAAAACCACTTACATGGTATATTAAAATTAATAACAATATAAAATGAATAAAAGCAAAAGGTTGAACAAATTCATGGCCAAAGAAACAATCGATTTGAAGCTCCCTACAGGTTTTAACTACCAAGTAAAAAACGGTGAAATGACACTAAATTTCTTCTGTGACTGTTGTGGCAATGAAGTCAAAGTTTCTCGCAAATTACAAGAAAAAATAGAAAAATTAGAAAAATCTTTCCATGATATCTTTGATGAGTTAAAAAAAGACATGGATGGCAAATTCCATCGTTGTGAACAATGTGCTTTGCTGATATGTCAAAAATGTTGGGATAATCGAGAAGAAAAATGCAAAGACTGCCCCATTTGTGTTTAAATTAAATTTACTTTATTCATAAATGCCCTAATTCTATCTCTTATTACATTATTTGTTAATCGAAGGTTTTAAGATTAAGCGATTAGAAGTTCTTTTGAGGTTTGCTTTTGTCAAAAATATTCACTCCATTTAATTTAAAACATTTTGAATTAAAAAATCGTTTAATCAGATCTGCAACTACTTCTTATTGGTCTGATGAGGATGGTGTTTTACGACAACCTATACTAGATTATTATGAGAGATTAGTAGCAGGTGGTTTAGGTTTCATAATTAAAGGACATTCCTATGTTATGGAAAGTGGTAAAGCTCACACAGGTCAATCAGGTTTAACAAATGAAAAACATATCCCAAAAATGAAAGAACTAACAAAGATTGTTCATTCACAAGAAGTTCCAATCATAGCTCAAATTAACCATGCAGGATATAGTAGTAAAGCTGATCGAATAACTGCATCAGCATTTGAGACTGATGATTTGCAAGCCAGGGAAGCAACAATTGATGATATTGAACTGGTTATAGATAGTTTTGCAAATGCTGCTGAATTGGCTATACAAGCTGATTTTGATGGAGTGCAAATACATGGTGCTCATGGTTATCTATTGAGTCAATTCCTTTCAGATAATGTAAACAAAAGAACAGATGATTATGGTGGTACATTAGAAAATCGAGCAAGGTTATTGTTTGATGTGTTTAAAGCAATAAAGAAACGAATAGGGAATGGACCAATAGTAGCTATAAAAATGAACTGTGATGATTTTGCTTCTCATGGAGGAATCACAATTAGTGAATCTGTACAAATCGCTAATTGGTTGGATGAAAAAGGCATAGATCTCATTGAGATTTCTGGTGGTGGTCCTAAACAAGATAGATCTATTCGGAAGGTTAGAGCAAAACCTGATGAGAATTCTCCTTACTATGAAGCGAATTTTGCTGGTCATGCTGAAAAGATTAGAAAAGGTATTCCATCAGTTCCACTTGCTTTAGTTGATGGAATAAGAAATGAAACTGCAATGGAAGCAATTCTATCGAATAATTTAGCGGATCTCATCTCATTGAGCAAACCACTTATAATTGAGCCTGATTTTCCAAATAGGTTAAAGCGAGGCCAATCCTCATCAAAGTGTATTGATTGTAGAAGGTGTCTTTCACCTGATGTATTTGGAAAACAAATGCTAAAATGTAATCAGCTTGATTAATAGAGATAAAAGAAAATTATATTGGGTCTTTAATTGAATTTCAATTAAAGACATTTACAACTTTATTATTTCTTTGAAATTTCAGAAATCAATGAATTATATGCTTTAGCCCATTTTTGTTCTTCTTTTGCTGTTCTAACACTAAAAGCAAATCCTGTAAAGAGAGCAGCTATACCTATTGGCACAAAGATCATGTATGCTCCATTTCCCCAAATAGTATCTGGTAATGAATCTTGCACTAAGTAATAGATTACTATTGTTAAAGAAGCAATAAGTGTACCTATTAGCAAGAAAGTTGTTATTGCTAAACCTATAAATTTCTTTGGTTCCAAACAAGTTGGTTTTTCTTGTTTTACTTCTTTACCATTCTCATCTTTTGTTTTAGGTAATGGATTCAAATGAGAATTTACGGTTTCAATATAGTTTTTGAGCAATTGGAAACGATGATAAAAAGCAAATGGTGATCCTATTATTGTTGCAGCAATTAGGAAGTTTCCTATTGCAGAATTCTTTGGTGAAATCACTCCTTCTGGTACAAACTTGTTGGCGATTTTGTTTAAACCCAAAAAACAGAGCAAGTTGTAGAAAGGTGTCCAAAGAGATATAGTTACAAGGAATAGTATAAGATGAAGTTTAAAATTAATAATTGGTAATGAATCTTTATTTTTGTTCAATGTTTGTTTCTCCATTTCTGAAGCAGTTAAATTAAACTATCATTTCTTTAACTGTTACTGATATATATTTTTCTTTCAAAAACACTTTCTTAGAATATTATCACAGAATTGAATAAAATCTTATAGTATAAATCATAAAAGTAAAAAGGATAACTGACTATCTTCTTAATTGTCAAGTAGAAGGATGCAAAAGTTATGAATTCTATGCGAGCAGCTTTATTCCGAAAAGATAAGAAAAAGAAAATAACTATTCGGAAGCTCATTGCTAAAGAAAAATTCTATGAGAAAAATTTCTATATATTTGAAATAGGATTCATAATAATAGCTATCCCTGTTCTAGTTCTTGCACTGTTATCAATTCCAGTACTAATTTATTTTACACTTGCCAAGAATTTCCATTTATGGCCTTTTATACTACTTGGTGTTTTAATAGCATTCTTCCAAATTCTCGCATTACAGTATTTTGTGAAACGATTTTATTTAGATCCATATGAAATGACCTTTGGTGAATATTTGAGATTTAGATTTGAAGACAGAAGAAGAAATCAAGATGATTTAGAGGGAAAAACACCAAAGACTTGGTATGATAATTTAGATGATTTTATATTGAGGATTCGTGCAGAGCAAAGGGAACAAACTTGTCGTATGTACACCATGGGTTATGAGAATGTACAATTATCTCCATAATAATCATTAGTTATTCTAAAGAAATCCCTTTTTTGCATAATTAACTAATTGAGAACCAGCTTTTATCCAATCATCTGTTGCATCTCCAAAAATTCTTTGTGCTCTCAAATTAGCTTCTTTTAGTACTTCTTCTTGGTTTATTGACACGAAATTTTTGTTTACTATAATTTCTTTTCCATTGATTATCACATTATCAACTTCATAACCAGTTGATGAATAAACAAGGTTTGGAATGTAATTTCTAAAAGGTTGTTGAACTACAGGTGCAAGATTCAAACTGTTTAAGTTAACCATTATTACATCTGCTTGCTTTCCAACTTCTAAACTGCCAATTTTACTATCTAAACCAAGGATTTTTGCTCCACCAACTGTAGCAATTCTAAGAACTTCCCATGCAGGCAAAGCAGTTGGATCTCTTAACATAGCTTTTGTAAGAATACTAATTGTACGCATTTCGCAAAACATATTGTGCAATCCGGGACCAGGGGCTTGGTCTGAACCTAAACCAACATCTCCACCTAACGAATTGAAATGACCTACCGGTGGAACTATTCCATCAATCATGCTTATTGAACTTGGACATCCAACCATTTTTACTCCTTTCTTAACCATAAGCTCTCTTTCATCTTCACTAGTGTCATGACAGTGTGCTGCAAGCAAATTTTCATCTAATAAATTATTTTTATCAAGAACTTTTACTGTAGAAGCATCTTTACCAAAACGACTTTGAATTTGAAGTCGTTCTCTACCACCTTGAGCAACATGGACATGTATTTTGCTTTTTCTAGCAATGGCTTCTTCTCTTATTGAAGATAATAAATCTAAAGAAATCATATCTATTGCTTGAGGTCCATACATGCAACTAACTAGTTCTGAGTTCTGATATTTGGTAAATAATTCATTTGCTTTCTTAAAAGCTGCTTCTCCTTTCTCTTTATCGAATTCATAAATATCTGTTGGTTTTAAATGAGCTCTATTTCTACTTACTTCATTGATCGTTTCAGTAGCAATAACTCGAGTATTAAATGGGAGGAATACCTTTTCAACCAAAGTTGAAACATTACTTGTATATTCAGCGAAAGTTGTTGTGCCTGATTTTAATCCCTCTAACACACCAAGTTTTGCACCTGCAATGAAATCTTCAGGTTTCATGTGTTTTGATATTGGTCCTATCCCTTTATTCATCCATTCAAGTTCTGGTAAATCTTGAGCTCCTCCTCTCAGAATAGTTAAACCTGTATGAATGTGAGCGTTAACTAGACCAGGCATAGTAACGTGCTTTGACCCATCTATTACTTTATCATAATTCTTTTGATTCAGATTCTTGGATTCACCAATAAAGCAGATTTTAGATCCATCAACACCAATTGCACCATCATCAATTATTCCGAGATTTTCTCCCTTAAAAGTTAACAATCTAGTATTTTTTATTGCCAATTTCAATGTATTCAACTCATTTTAATTTAAAATAAGTTGAACTAATATAGCTTTTTGAAAAAGGATAACGAATGAGATAACTCATTCTGCTTTTTTGACAATATCTTCTTCTCGAGTCAAATTAGTATTTTCAAGTGCGAAATCAACTATTAGATTATAATCCTTAGTTCTCTGAGTTTCATCTCGAATTATCCATGGATTAATTAAGAAAATAATGAATAAT
>JAUVZH010000323.1 GCA_030602675.1 Candidatus Heimdallarchaeota archaeon
AGAATAAGGTAATATCAGTTTTGGTTCGATTCAGCATACTAATGGTTGTTTCTGTTACATTAATAGTTAGTAGTATTTTAATTGCTTATTTTCCACCTGCACAATATAATTATACTAATGAAAGTTTCAATTTTGAATTAAAACCTGAATATAATGAAACCCAGTTCAACATCGTTTTTGATCATCATAGTCACACAAAGTACTCAGATGGCATTTTAACAGTTGAGCAAAACGTACTCTGGCATATTGCTCATGGATTCAATGCTATGGCTTTATCTGACCATAATACTCTTGATAATGCATATGATCTTGCATTAATGGCTGATAAATATAAAGATCAGATAGTAATAATTCAAGGATTAGAGTGGACAACAAATCGTATTCATCTTAATTTTATTGGAATTTCTGAAGACATTCCTGTACCATCAAATAAACCCACTGATGTAGAAATCCAAGAAGCTATTGATACTGCTCATGATCAAGGTGGAATTGTTATTGTTAATCACATTCCTTGGAGTTTACCAATTATGCCCGATCATCCTACGCGAGCTCAATTACTCGCTTGGGAAGTTGATTATATAGAAATTGTCAATGAAAACATCTATGATGAAGAATCAGTTCCTTGGTGCAACAATACTGGAGGGTTTGGTATGATTACTGGCACTGATATGCATTATCCAATGAATGTTTACAGTTGGACTTTAATGAATACTACAAGCTTTACTGCAACAGCTGTTATGGAACAATTATTTGATAGAAATACAACTATTCTTTATGATAGAGCTGGTCAGGTTGATCAAACAACAGGTCCACCAAGTGTAAAATATAAACTAGTTAAACCTTTAATTTCCATTGGTAGTAATTTTAGACCTACAGATATTGCTGGTGGTTTAATTGATTGGCAAGCTTTTGGAATTGCAATTGCTTATATTATTGTGGGTTTTGTGGTTGTAGAATCGGTATCTATTGGAATAGCTACCATAAGAAAACGAAAGAAAAAGGAAGATTACGATAAATACTATGATTAGAATGATGTTGGAACAACTGCAATCAATTGTTTCAATTATTTCTTTGTTTTTTGACAAAATTTTTGATAGCAAAATATATCAGCATTAATACTACTTGTTGCTTTAATATGATTGAAAAATCCTTCTCTGTAGATGCTCCTGGTAGAGTATTCCTTTTCGGAGAACATAGTGATTATCTAGGGTTAGAAGTTATCTCAGCTGCTCTGGACAAGACAATAACTATCAATGTGAAACCAATTGCTGAGAAACAGATTCATATTAAGTATACAGATCTTGCTGAAGAAGATAGTTTTGAAATATATGATAATTTAATTTATAGACATAAACGTGATTATGTGAGAAGCTCATTAAATGTTTTAAAAACTAAAAATATCATCCCAAAAAATGGAGCTTCTTTAGAAATTTCTGGAAGTATACCAATTGCTGCTGGGTTATCAAGCTCATCTGCACTTTCAGTTGCAAGTATATTGACCTTTTCAAAATTAGCTGATATTGAATTAAGTAAAGAAGAAGTTGCTCAATATGCTTTTGAAGCAGAAGTGCTTGAGTTTGGTGAGAGTGGTGGGATGATGGATCATCTTGCATCAATTTTCGGTGGGATAATCCATGTGGATTTTGGTCATCAGTTTAAAATCACTCCAATATCCACTAAAATTACTGGATTGATTATTGGTGATTCTTTAGAGAAAAAGAAAGATACCGTTGGGGATTTGAGAATGATTAGAACCAATGTGGAAGCAGGTTATAATCAACTCAAGAATTATATTCAAGGTTTTGATCACAGATTAACTTCACTTGATGATGTATTAACACATATTGGAAAAATATCAGATTCAACTAGTAAAATGATGACAGAAACAACCATACGCAACCGTGATTTAACGAGAGAAGCACTGCAATATCTTATAGAAGGTGTTATAGAACCAATTACTTTTGGAAAATTAATTGATAGACATCACATGTTAATGAAAGATGGACTTAGACGCTCTACAAAAAAAATTGAGAGGATGATTTTAGCAGCTAAGGATGCTGGAGCTTTAGGATGTAAAATTAATGGTAGTGGTGGTGGAGGTACTATGCTTGCGTATGCTCCTGGGAAAGAGGATGATGTAGCTAAAGCTTTAGAAGATGTTGGTAGTAAACCTTACATTGTTAAAATCAGCGATGGGACTTCTATTAGATACTAAGGAACTAATTCTATTTAGAGAGATAATTATTGTAACAGTGTATGTATTTGCCGTGGTGTGATTTTGAATAAAGAGTCAACATTGGATGAGAGAAATGACAAAATGGTTGGTAAAGGAGTCATTTGTGAGGTTGCATTTCAAAATAAGATAGTAGATATAATTTGCGAACAACCAGAAGCATTAACTAACTGGAACCTTATACGCGAAAAATTGTTTAAGCAAATTGAAGCGAAATTACTCAAAAAAATAGTTGATAGAGGTTTAAAGAAACCACATCACAAGGATCTAATAAAAAACAACTACGGTGATTTTAGTCGTTTCTTTGAGCGTAAAATTCGCTATTTAATTTCACACTATATTAAAATAGGAAAATTCGATGGAATAATTTCTGATTACAATTTACAATTAAAAGAAGAAATAGATCTAAATCTAAAGTTATCAATTCTATCAGAAAATAAACATGAAATAGAAACAAAAATTTCTCATATAAATAAGCAAATTGACTTTATGCAACAAAATGATTTAGTTGATATGCTACTGGAATCATTGTTAAACGATAAAGATTTTCTTGATAATATTTTGAATTATACCTCTGAGTTCATTTATTACTTGATTATGTTCTAAAGATGCTTTCATTCTGAATAAATCTTAAATTCCTTGAATTATATTTTTGCTTAGCTGGTGTGTGTGTTTTGACGAAAGTATTCCATGAAAAAGATGGTAATTTGGATTTCCTTAAAGGTAAAACTATTGGAATTATTGGTTATGGAAATCAGGGAAGAGCTCAGGCATTAAATCTGCGAGATTCTGATCAAGTAGTCATCATTGGCAATAGGGATGATATTTATAAAGAACGAGCAATACTTGATGGTTTTGAAACATATACAATTTCTGAAGCAACCAAAAAATCTGATATCCTCTTTCTACTTATCTCTGATGAAATTATGACAGATGTTCTCAAGAAGGAAATAAAACCATATCTAGAAAAAAAACATAAACTCGTTTTTGCTAGCGGTTATACCATTGCTTTTGATTTACTTAAAACTCCCTCTTTTGTAGATGTATTGTTGATTGCTCCAAGAATGATTGGTGTGGGAGTAAGAGAAAAATACCTAACAAATGAAGGATTCTACAGTTTTATTAGCATTCATAATGATGCTTCTGGAAAGACACAAGAAACTCTCCTTGCACTATGCAAAGCGCTTGGAACATTGAAGAAAGGTGCAATAGAGGTTACATTCAAGCAAGAAGCGGTATTAGATTTGTTTAATGAACAAGCATTTGGACCAGCATTCGGACAAGTTCTATTAAATTCAATTTATACACTGATTGATGCAGGTTATCCTCCAGAAGCAGTTCTTGTTGAAATGTACATGTCTGAAGAAATGGCTTATACTTATGAGAAAATGTCCAAGATTGGACTTGTAAAACAAACAAATCTTCATTCAAATACATCTCAATATGGTGCTATGAGTAGAGGAATTAAATATCAAAAACTACCTTTCAAAAGAATTATGAAGAAAATATTAGAGAATATTGAAAGTGGAAGTTTTGCAAAAGAGTGGGATAGTAAAATAACTAAAGCAAAATATAAGATTATCAAATTTTTTGCAATGAAAACTAAGATAAATCGATTAGAGAAGATGGTTAGAGAAAATCTGAAGCTCAAAGAATTCGATTTCGAAGAGCTCTCTAAACCTGCAGCTAAAGATATACTTCAAGAATTAGAATCAATAAAAGAGGAAATAAAAGCATTTGAAGATTTCTTCTATGAATACTAGTCCATGCTTTTTATACACCAAAAATATCTTTCAGCTGTTTCAATATCTCTGGCTTTTCTAGTAAATTTACT
>JAUVZH010000023.1 GCA_030602675.1 Candidatus Heimdallarchaeota archaeon
TATTTCTGGTGAATGGGATATCTTAGTTAAGATTAGAGGTGAATCACTAGACAAAATCGGTCATATTGTTTTGGATGAAATTCGAACAGTAAAGGGAGTAGCTAAAACAATAACTTGTCCATCATTTTCGAGCATAAAAAATGGAGTATAGACTCCATTCTAGTTTTATTTATTCTTCTCTTGAAAAATATAATAGGTTTGAGCATAAATCTTTGCACATACCTCTAAGGAATTAACATTGACGTTTTCGTCTGGACTATGCAAATTGTTACCCTTTGGACCAAAATGAACTGTAGGTATTTTTCCTTCTCCCATGAAAATGTTTGCATCAGTTATCATTCGCATGTAACTTGTATAGGGATCTTCACTCATAGATTCTTTATATGCACTTTTCAGTGAAGAAAATAATGTATGATCTTCAGAAATTTTATAGGGATAATAAAACGGAGGAACAAGTTCAATTATAACCTTGGACTTCAAGTTTAGCTTTTCAATGAGTTGTTCTAAGTCTTGAATAACAGATTCTTTTGTTTCTCCAGGAACAGTTAATCTATTCAGTATAATCTCACAATGTTCGGGAACTACAACACTATATTTCTTATACCCTCCTTCTATTTTCAATACACAAAAAGATCCTTTCCCAAAATCATCATCAGACAATAAAGTAAATCTCAGTTTTCCGTTCTTTGATGAATCACCAAGATTCTCAATTGCATTAACAATTTTTGAAGCTTCAGTTATTGCATTTATTCCTTGCTCTGGTCGGAAAGCATGTGCTGATAACCCCTTAACAGATATTTTATACAAAACTTTTCCAGTCATACCCAAAGGTAAACTATTCGCTACAGTATTACCAAATAATGGTTCAGCGATAATAATTCCATCCGTTTTCCCTTTCCCAAAAAATGGGTTGTCCATCATTTTCCTTCCTCCCTTACCATAACCTTCTTCATCTACTACTGCTGAGAAGTGAATTGTTCCGATTTGTGATTCATTTGAATCAACCAGAGCTTTTATTGCCGCAATCTGACAAGCTAAACCGCCTTTCATATCAGCTGAGCCTAAACCATAGAGATTTCCATCCTTTTCAATTGGGATAAATGGTTCAAAAGTCCAACCTTCACAAACATCAACTGTATCTAAATGACCATTAAGAGTTAGCGTTTTACCTTTCTGAGCAAAGTGATGATGAGCATAGATGTTTGGCCTATTTGCTTCAACATCCTCTAATTGTATTGCTAATCCTAATTTCTGTAATTCTTCTGCTAATAGAATAGCTAGGTCCTTTTCATCACCTACTACTGAATTGATTTCAATCATTTCGTCTAATAAAGTACGTAAATATTTCGTATCAATTTTGAATTGTGGAATATCAATAGAGTTCTTACTATTCATAGGAAATTACCACTAGCAAATAACTAGAATAATATACAATTTACAAAATAATAAATGATAGTACAAAATAAGAAGGGGTTGAGTGTAGAATTAGACTTCACTCAATTAGTGATTATTACTTATTCCTTTGTCTTTTCATATAGTCCAGTGTAAGGTGCTCGTTCACCTTTCATGTATCTCTTGAATGGATCTTTGATAAAAGCAATTAGTATCTCACCAATAATAAAGAACAACAATAAACTTCCTAAGGCTAATCTAAAGGAATGATTTATAGTAGTAAAGGTTGCACCAAGAACCATCATTCCTGCGAAAATCAAAGGTGATACAATTGCACTTACTCTTCCAGCAATTTTCTGAAAACCATTGTATTGAGCAAGTTTCGATGGTGGTGCGAGGATCATAATAAATTGACGTCCAATAATCCAAATACTTCCAAATCCTATACCAATGAAGAAAGCTCCAAAAAACATTAGCCACCAAGGAAATTCATGAATAAGAAACCATAAGGGACCAAGTTGTTCAATTTTGTATTGCCAACCAGCAAACATTGTAAAGATAATAGCAAGCATCCAAGCAATACCACTGATAAGAAATGTTTTCTTCGGGCCTAATCTTTTTAGAACTTGTCCTGTTATGAATCCAAAAACTATTGATATCAATATGCCAGTCAAAATGATAATGTAAGTTAATGTTGAATTTGTAACTCCTACAGCACCTTCGATAACTGGTACCATGAATAGAATAGTGGTATTTGCTGCATCAACCAAGAAAAACCAACCTATAAAGAATAAAAGAGAATTGCGATCCTTAACGATATGTTTGAGTGATTCTTTCAAAGAACTAAATGATCGTTTGAGATTCTCTTTGGGTTTAAGATTACTAGGAGATTCAGCTTCTTTATGAAAGAGATAAGGAATTGACATTAATATTATCAAAATGCCTGCAGCAAAAAAGACCCAACGTAAATTACCTAGGTTTAATTCAGGTATGGGTTGATTAGCTAATTCCCAAATATTTGTGTTTATTGGTGACCATTTTTCAGCACCACCAAGACCATTGAGTACAAGTCCTAAGACCACACCAAAAATTGAACCAAAACCAGCAAAAGCACCTCCGACAGCTTGTGTTGTACTTCTATCTTCTGGTTCAGCAATGAATGGAATCTGTGAATCATATAGCATTCGTCCAGTTTGGTAACAAAAGTTTGCTATTACAAAAAGCCCACCAAAAGTTTTCCCAGACAGTTATTAACATTGTAGCAGTAACCATTATACTTGCTACAATAATTACAAGTGGTTTTCTTTTTCCAAGTGTATCCGAGATGGCTCCAATAATTGGTCCTATAATAGCTACTAGCAAATTTGATCCCGCCATAAATATCGAGACAATTATGAAAGTATGAACATACGACCAACCATATGATACACCGAGGAGCATTGCAAATGGCGTAAATGCTAAACTAATAACTGTTTGTGAGAAAAACGTATCTGCCATATCGTAGCTATACCATAAATAGGCATTTCGTTTATCTGTTTTCTTTGATTCTAAACTTGTTTCTTTGATATCTTTTTCTGATAATTCTTCCGTCATTTTTTTCTCCTGTTTATAGAAACTATTTTCGTTCCAATTCCTTTTCAAATTCTCTTAAAACTGGAGGTATCTTTTCATTCATTTCTGTTTTTGCAAATTCCTTTATTACAACACTCATTATTCGTTCTCTATTTGATTCTATTGTGTTCAGGAAAAAGAATCGTCCTTTTGGTAACTTTTTACTTAATTTTGGATAATCTGTTTGCTTGTGTACTTTATCTGTTGTTCCATTAAAAACCAGTATCTCTTGTTTTATAGGACTTAGTGTACCAAATAACTCGAGATCCTTTACAGCATAGGCAGCTTTTTTCCATTTCCACATGACAGCATTTTTTGCGAAGCTCTTACTTCTTTCTTTTTGGGCTTTTTCTTTCATACCAAGAAATGCAAAAAATATTATTATTGGTTTTAGTATGATGGTAACAATAAATGCTGGAATAAATGGTGAAACATTCAAGAGAAATTTGTTAAACCATAGTTTATGCATTGGATCAAATATTAAGATTGATTTTGCTTCTAAATTGTTGTCTAGTAATCCTTGTAAGAAAATTGTTGCAGACCAGCAAGGTCCTATTAATGTGTAATTATCCTTATCGATTTTTAGATAATCTATTGCTTTCATAATGTCTTTTGCTTTCTGCTGTATAGTCATATTAGCCTTTCTTCGTCGTATCTGACTAGAACCTTTCTCTCTGGTTTCAATATAGTAGAATTCGATTTCATTATGCAAAACTTCGTATAACACATCAAATCCTTTAGATGTTACACCCCATCCAGGAATAAAAACAATTATTCGCTTATTTGCTGGGTTTTTGGGTTTAATATGGAGGACTCTTATTTTTCCTCCATCAATAGGTACATAGATTTCTTTAGTAACTTGTGGATCCCAATGAGTAACATTATCAATTTTTGATGCTTCAATTATTGTATCTATTTTCTTCTGTTGTTCAAAGGTGACTGTTAATTCAATTGGCTTAATGTCTTCTGTTGTCTGAGCCTTTATTGCCATAGTCGATGAATCCTACAATTTTAAGAATTTTATCGGTTATGCCTAACCTAATCATTATTCAAGTAAGAACTTTTAAATTATTTTGTCAAAAAAACCCTTTTTGCTATAGATTGAGAGGTTTTTATAGGAATACAGCAATAGCAACAATAGAAAAAATCCTTAAAAAACGATATATAGAATATTGTGTTGTTTAAAATGCTATCTTCATCTCTAAAACTTAGACAAGAAAAATTAGTACTTCTTGAAAAAGAAGAATTCGATGTTGTAATTATTGGAGCAGGTATAACAGGTGCTGGAATAGCCTGGGATGCTGCATTAAGAGGTTTAAAAGTTGCTATTATAGATAAAGGGGATTATGGAGAAGGAACTAGCAGTGGTTCATCTAAACTGGTTCATGCGGGAATCAGGTATTTATCAAATGGTGAATTTAGTCTCGTAAAATTAGCTTCTAAAGAAAGGATGCTAATGTTTAAAATGTGTCCTCATCAAACTGCACCGATACCATTTCTTATTCCAATTTATAAGAAGGGTAAAAATACCACCCTTAGAATGCTAGCAGCAGGAGTGCTTTATGACACACTTTCGAGTTTCAAAAATACCGAGAACTTTAATTTCCTATCAAAAGAAAAAACACTTGAAAAAACTCCAAACATTAAAAGCGATGATCTAAGACATTCACTTTATTATTGGGATGGCATTATGGACGATGCTCGATTTACTCTTGAAACAATTCTTTCTGCTCAAGAAAATGGTGCCTTGTGCATTAATTATGTTAAAGCTGATTCATTTAATCTTGAGAAGTTTGAACAAGATGAAATCGTTAAGGGTGTAAATGTAACAGATTTAATATCAGGAAAATCATTCTCAATTAAAGGAAAAATTATTATAAATTCCACTGGTCCTTGGACAGATGAAATCCTATCAACTCTTGGAATAGAGTCTAAGCTTCTTAGAATAACAAAAGGAATTCACATTGTAACAAAACGAATTGTAAGAGATAATGTTGTTGTAGTTGTAACAGCAGATGATGGACGAAGTTTGTTTGTTATACCATTTAGAATTAAGTATTCTTTGATTGGAACTACTGATACAGATTACACAGAAAGTAATGATCATATTGCAGTTACAAATGAAGATATTGAATATGTTATTTCAGCAGTAAATAATGATTTCCCAGGAGCAATAACAAAGAAGGATGTTATTAGTGCATATTCAGGCGTAAGACCTTTACTGGTAGATCCAACAGCTAAGTCAGAAGACAAAACTTCAAGAGGTTTTGAAATTATAGAATCAAAATTAAATTTGCTTACTGTAACAGGTGGAAAATATACAATCTTTAGACACATGGCTGAGAAAACAGTAGATAAAATTCTAAAAATAATGCACTTAAAGAAAAGAGACTTTCCTTGTAAAACAAAAAAAACTCAACTACATGGTGGAACAGGGATAAAGTATATGATAGATTATCTAAGAACAAATGTTTCCTTAATGATTAAGAAATATGGATTTGATTTTGAAGTAGCTGACCACATAGTTCATACATATGGGACAAATCACCAAAAAATTCTGACTCTGATAGAGAAGGATGAGCAATTAAAAGAAAGAATCGTTAAAGACCGACCTCATATACTGGCAGAAATAGTTTATTCTATAGAGAATGAGATGTGCTTAACGCTAAGTGACTTCATGTTTAGGAGAACACAATTACAATTACTGGAACACCAAGGATTAGATTGTGCAGAAAGAATTGCTGAAGAAATGGGAAATATACTTGGTTGGGATAAAAATCAAAAGAAACAGCAATTTGACAATTATGTTAAGGATTTAACTTGGAATCCTTGAATTTAAGAACTAAAATTCATAACAAAACAAATAGAATATTTAGTTATTCCAAAATAAATAACAAAATAGGATGATGAAATTGAAAGCAATATTGTGTAAAGAAATTATTCCCGTAACAAAAGAATCAATAAAAGAAGGTTATATCCTAATTGATGATAAGGGGAAAATTAAGAAAATAGCTAAAGGGAAAGATGTTCCAAAGGGAACAGAAATAATTGATGCTAGTGGTTTTGTAGCATTTCCTGGCATTATTGACTCTCATTGTCACGCTTCAGTTTTTGAAGAAAGCATTGGCATGGGACTCCAAGATGGAAACGAATCAACAGACCCAGTCACTCCTTTCATTAGAGTAATAGATGCTATTAATCCAGATGATTTGGGTTTACGAAGAGCGGTTGCTGGTGGTATAACTACAATTTGTGTTACACCAGGCAGTGGAAATGTTGTCGGAGGACAAATGACCGCAATGAAAACCCATGGAACTATTGCTGACGATATAATAATTAAAGAAAATTCAGGTATGAAATGTGCATTTGGTGAGAATCCAAAAAGGAATTATGGTAGCAGAAATGTTATGCCTCAAACAAGAATGGGTAGTCTTGGATTATTCAGACAACTGCTTATGGAAACTCAGAACTATATATACAAATGGACCGATTACAAAAAGAAAATGAAGCAGTATAAAGAAGACCTAAAGGATTATGATAAAAAAGAGAAAGAAGGTAATAATAAGGATTTGAAAAAACCCATAGAACCTTCTAAACCTGAAAAAAATCTGAAATATGAATCTATGATTCCGGTTATGGAAAAAAAAGTTCCATTAAGAGCTCATGCCCATCAAGCAAATGACATAATAACTGCAGTTCGTTTAAGCAAAGAATTCGATGTAGAAGTTATCATTGATCATTGTAGTGAGGGACATTTGATACTTGACTTTTTGGTTGAAAATAATATCGCTGCTGTTGTTGGTCCAACAATGTCATACAAATCAAAGATTGAAACAAGAAAGAAAACTTGGAAAACATTGGGTATACTTCACAATGCAGGAATCTTAGTAGCACTTACATCTGATCATCCTGTAACTCATTGTCAATATCAATTAATCTATGGTATATTGGCTCACCGAGAAGGATTATCAAGACAAGGAACGTTTGAGGTTTTAACTATAAATGGTGCGAAAATCTTAGGTCTAGAAGATAGAGTTGGTTCTCTTGAGGAAGGAAAAGATGCAGATATTATACTTCTAAATGGTGACCCTCTAGATGCAAGATCAAAAGTACAAAAAGTATTCATCGAAGGCAAATTAATTTTTGATATTGAGAAAGGAGAGGAATTATTCTAATACTCTCTCCTTCATTTAGTTTTTTCAATCATTTTTAACTATTTAATTATAATTGAAGTTTGCAAAACGCTTAATTAGTCTAATGATAAAACTCTTCTGAAGTGAATACCGATGAAAGCGATTTTATGTGGCAAGATAATACCTGTTGGTAAAGAAGAATTTGATAACGGTCATATTTTGATTGATGATAAAGGGAAAATTAAGAAAGTTGGCAAAGGTTTCGATGTGCCAAAAGATGCTGAAATCATTGATGCTAAGGACTTGGTAGCTTTCCCAGGAATCATTGATGTCCATTGTCACGCTGCTGTTTGGGAAGAAGAAATCGGTCTTACCTTACAAGATGGCAATGAAATGACTGATCCAATCACCCCACAAATTAGAGTTCTTGATGCTATCAATCCTGTTGAGAAAGGTATGAGAAGAGCAATTAGTGGTGGTGTTACTTGTATTTGCATTTCACCAGGTAGTGCTAATGTTGTTGGAGGTCAAATGACCACCATTAAAATGCATGGTACGATTGTTGATAAAATGGTCGTTCAAGAAACTGCCGGTATGAAATGTGCTTTTGGTGAAAACCCAAAGAGATGTTATGGTGATGCTCTAAAGCGTATGCCAGGCACAAGAATGGGCAGTCTTGGTCTCTTTAGACAATTGATGTTTGAAACTCAGAATTACATGAATAAATCAGATGAATATGAGAAGAAGCTTAAGCAATACAAAGAAGACTTGAAAGATTATAACAAGAAAGTTAAGGAAGGAAAAGATAAAGACGCCAAAAGACCAACTGAACCTACCAAACCTGATAAGAATATTAAATATGAAGCGATGGTTCCAATCCTAAAGAAAGAAATACCTTTACGAGCTCATGCTCACCAAGCTAATGATATTGTTACTGCAGTACGCTTAGCAAAAGAATTTGATGTTGATGTTATCATTGAGCATTGTACTTACGGTCACAAAGTTGTAGATTTCTTAGCTGAAAATAAAATCCCAGCTGTTGTCGGTCCTACTTTTGGTTTTAGAACTAAAATCGAACTACGAGAAATGACTTGGAAAACAATTGGCATACTCTATAAAGCAGGTGTTTTAGTCTCATTGACTGCTGATCATCCTGTAGTTCCTTTGCAATTTCAAACTGTTTATGCAGCTATTGCTCATCGCGAAGGATTGCCTTTACAAGGTGCTTATGAAGTAATCACCCTTAATGGTGCTAAGATCCTTGGTATTGATGACAGAGTTGGTTCCATTGAAGAAGGAAAAGATGCCGATATTGTTCTATGGAGTGGAAATCCATTAGACATTCAATCAAAAGCTCAAAAAGTCTTCATAGATGGTGAACTCGTATACGATATTGAAACAGAAACTGAAGAATTATTTTAAGAAAAATTACCACGATTATTCGTGGTTAACCTTTTATTTTTTATAACACTTTTGCGATATTAACAAGCTGAAGTGCCGTACTTGCGGTTTCAGCTTCAGTTGGTATACCGCCTATAAGCATTAGTGCTAGTAAACTTACAACAGCTAGTATTGTTATAACTACACCTTCGAGAAGGTCGAATTTGTTATCATCCATAACCATTAGTATCGCCGCTGCTGACATGATGAAGATTCCACCCATCACAACTGTAATCTCAAGAGCAATAGGAATACCAATGTTTAGTATTCCACTAAGGACAAATGGAATGCCAAATAGAATAAAGAAAGTTTGATTTATTGCTGAAACTTGATGAACTAGTCCCACTTCTCTTGCTTCTTGTTCTCGACTGAATATTCCTCTTAAAGTTACTACTAATTCCGGAGAAGAAGAAATTGATCCAACTACTACAGAATATACTAGAATTGGTACTGTTCTAAAAATCTCAATACCATCTTCAATAGATCTTGAAAGTATTTGACCACCCCATACAATTCCACCTGCACCTATAATGAATAAGATGATAATTATGTACCATGGAAATCTCCGTAAAGTTGCTAAAGCGGTATCTTTTTCATGTTTTGATTTATTATCATTATTGTTTCTCTTTCTTCCTTTCCTATGAGGTTTAACTTCTCTAGGCTCAGTATCTTGTTCAATTTGCTCCAGTTGTTTTTGCTTGGTTTTACTTTTTGATTCCACGATCAATCGTGATTGAATGAGTTTCGTGCTACTTGGTTCTTCAACAACTAATTGGTCCTTATCTGGAAAGAATTCTGATATCAAAGTTTGTGGTGTTGATGTTCTCTTCCCCCAACGTTGAATAAGCAGGAACAAAAATATGAAATATACTAGAATTAATGCTAAACCGATTATAATCGTAAATCCCCGATTAAATGTCGGTAAACCTTCCACAACCGTTTCTGGATTAGTAAGTTGGAAATAGAAACCATAAATCATCATTACAAATGAAAATACCATCATTCCTAAGATTAGATTTGCTTCGAAGAATGTTAATTCCTTAGGTAAATCAAATGGTTCATCTTTTGAGACAAAGATTATTCCTATACCTAGAAAGAAGATGTTAATAATTACTGTTGTTAAGATCAAAGTTATTGCAGTAATTGCTAAACTATTCGCATGAACAATGTCAGTTGCTTCAACCTGTTTCGCACGTACAAGTAGAAAGGTAATAACTACTAATTCTGCAAGTGCTGCCCCTATGGCTTGTAGAATACCACTCAAGTATGGTGCCCAATTTAGTTTATCTTGAATACCTTTTACTCCTAAAATAATTATTTCAGCTGCTCCAAATACTATAAGAAGACCAGCTACAAAACCAATTATCATTAATATAATGGAATTCCTTGTATTGTGAGGTAAATAACGATATAGTATATAATTTGCTATCGCTATAACTATTCCCAATAGGAGAGAAATTATAGTCAATGAAGATATATTGCCAATAATAGTTTCAAGAGCTTCTTCATGTTCAATATTATCAAAATAATCAGGATATTCATCATCTTCAGTAATAACAGTTGGAAGATCCCAATCTTCTGGCTCAGAATAATCCTCTAATTCCATTGAATCTTTAGGCGGGGGTTTGCTACCCTCGTCGTTTTCAGTCATTTGATTCGATTTACCTCTTTAGGGAACATAAAAATGTTCAAGACCAAATATACTTAAGTTATGTTTTTTTGTTCCCTTTTAAATAATTTGCTGTTGCTTACCTTTTTGTCAAAAGATTGTTGATAATAATAGATATTCAAATACCAAATAGCTTTTATCCATCAACTAGAAATACATTATTTCGTCTCTCGATATCTAACTTATTAATCCACCAACAATTGCTAAGGTCAGAAGACTTGCTATAGACGCTACCAGTATTAAAGCTCCTTCAACACGATCAAAGTGGTTATCATCAATAATAGTCAGATGCAATGCCAAAGATATGGCAAATATACCTGTCAATACTAGTGTTGTATCCAGTGCTACTGGGATATTTACGTTTATTATCGAAGCAAAGAGGAAAGGTAAACCAAATAATAAAAAGAATGTTTGATTTACTGATGATATTTGATGAGTCATACCTATTTCAGTATCTTCTTCTTCTGGATTTAAAATGGCTCTGAATGTTATCGTCATCTCTGGTGCTGATGAAACAAATCCAATTACTACACAATAAACTAGAATGGGCAGATTGTATATCTCTAAACCAGTTTCTATTGATTCTGAGATCAGTGTACCACCAAAAATAATTCCTGAAATGCCAACAACAAAGACAATAACAAGTACAAACCATGGAAATCGTCTTAGTGATATAAATTGCTCTGTCTCATCATCATTTCCATTTGAGAACATTTCTTTTATTTTATCTTTAATTGGATGCTTTTTCTCTTCACCTTCTTCTTGTGTGTCATCCTCTTCAGGAAAATATTCTGTAATTAGAGTTTGTGGACCTATTCTTTCTGCTAGTTTCTCTCTTGCATCTCCTATTAAAAAACCAATAAACAAAATGTAGAATAGTAATAGTGAAACACCAATTGCCCCCTGAAATACTCTATCAAATTGCTCTATTCCTATAGCATTATGAGTAAATCCAAATGCAATTAGAATAAATGAAAATATTGTCATTGCAAGAACAAGATTTGATTCATTTTGCGATAATTGTTTAGGAAGTTTGAAAGGTTTCTTTCTAGCAACTACTAGGATTGTTATACCAAGTATTAACATATTAATCAATACAGTAGTTAGAACTAATGTAATGCTCGTAACTGTTAGATTATTAGCTAATTCAATATTCTCTGTTATACCAGTTGCACTTAGGGTTTTTGCTCGAGTCAAAAGGATAGAAACTACGATAATATCGCTGGAATCAGCGCCTATTGCAGCCATAATACCCATGAAATATTGAGACCAACCCAATTTCTTTCCGATGCCTTTTACACCAAAAATAATCAGCTCAGAACAACCAAAAACAAAAGACAACCCACCTATAAATCCTAGGATTATATTCCAAACAGGATGATTTTCAAGTACATTAGCAAATGTAATAATTAAGATAATCACACCAAGAATTATAGAAGGTATTGTTAAAGGGTTTATTTTCTCGAATAACTCACCAATAGATTCAATTGGTTCCAAAAGATCCAGATCTACTTCATGGGAATCTGCTTCTTCATCCAATTCTATATTTTTGAATAGTTCATCTTCAAAAGAACGGATCTCATTATCCTTTTCCAATTTTAATGATTCATCAGTATTGTTGTCTACCAACTTTTAGAAATTCCTCATAGATAACATATGTTATACTAAATAGCTAATTATGAACTATGTAGATAAACATTTTCTTTTAATTATTTAGTTTTAAACATGCTTATTTATTAATTACTATAAATTTGTATTTTTAAACAAAAAACTGATATGTTGAAACATCAACTAAAAGATGATTGAAATGGTAATAATTGATCTTTCCAAATTTGTACCTTTTGAATTAGAGGTTGACAAAGAAACTAGTAAAATTGTAAAAGCCGGAGATATTGAACCTGTTTTTTCAACTCGAAAATTATTTGATATGAAAGATGTTATTTATGATCAAAATTGGTTAAATTCACAACAAGGAAATTTTGACTTGTATTATATGTATCGTGATTTGACCAGAGATGAAGATAAACCAATATTTCAAAAACAGGGAGTTAGGTTTGACATTACTATTATACCTCCAAATTTTCTAGGAGCTGAATATGTTAAAACTGCTGGTCACTTCCATCCTGAAGCAAAGGAAGGATACAGTTTTCCTGAGGTTTATGAAGTAATGTATGGTAAGGGACTCTACTTATTACAAAAAGAGAAAAAAGAGCAAAAGAAGAAGAGAAAAAACAAAACACTTGACCCTTATGAGGTAATAATCATAAGTGCAAAAGCAGGAGATCAGATATTAATCCCACCTGGTTTTGGTCATGTAACGATTAATCCATCAAAAGAAACTCCACTTATCATGAATAATTTGGTAAGTTCTGAGTTTAGTTCCATTTATGAACCTATTAAGAAACAAAAAGGAGCAGTCTACCTTTACCACCATAAAGAAGTTTGGATAAGAAATCCTACTTGTAAAGACAAAGTAATTGTAAAAGAGAAGTTTCCATCAGAAATTGTTGATAAACCATTCTACCTATCATTTATTGAAAATCCAGAACAATGGATATTTCTAAATGAACCTTGGACAAAAGAGAATTGGTTGTAACCTTCATATTATTTGATAAGAGATGAATTAATATGTCTCCTTTTGAAGAGAAAGAAAAAGAAGTTATATTAGAAGTAAAAAATCTTAAGACATATTTTTATGACCATGATAATGTAGTTTGGAAAGTACTAGATGGTGTAAATTTCAAGATTCATCAAGGTGAAACTTTAGGTATTTTAGGACCATCAGGTGCTGGAAAATCTATCTTAGCTAAATCCATTTTTAAATTAATAGAACGACCGGGAAAAATTATTGATGGTGAGATTCTATTCAAAGGTAGAAATTTACTCTTACTTCCAAATGAAATCTTAGATACTATGAGAGGAAAAGATCTAGCACTTGTTATGCAAAATGTAGCTGGTGGAATTGACCCTTTAAGAGATATGACGTTTACTACAAGCCAACCCTATAGGGAACATGCTGAAATTGATTCAAATAGGCAAGAAATAAAGATGCTTGTAATTAGTCAATTGGGTACTGTAGCAATTCCAGAACCATTGAGAACTTCAGATAAATATGCACATCAAATGAGTGGTGGTGAAAGTCAAAGAGTGAAAATTGCTACTGCTCTAATAAATAATCCTTCTTTATTGATCGCAGATGAGCCAGTTTCAAACCTTGATGCTACAATCGCAAGACAAATTTTAGATTTATTACAAATAATGAAGAAGAAATATCGATTAACTATGATGATAATTGCACACAATTTAGGTGTGTTAGCTGAATTATCAGATTATATAGCTATTCTTTACGCAGGTGAGATTATTGAATATGGTGATGTAGAAACAATGTTTTATTCCCCAAGACATCCTTTCACTCAAGGACTATTCTATGCAACGCCAAGCATGGCACAAAGAGGTAAACTAAAACCAATTCCTGGCGAAATTCCTGATCCTAGAAATTATCCAAGTGGTTGTAGATTTCATCCAAGATGTACTTATGCAATTGATAAATGTAAAATTGAAGCCCCCAATTTAGTAGAATATGAAGAGAATCACCAGGTTGCTTGCTGGAGAGCTAAAGATATTCCTGATTATCAACCTGGTTAAAATTTAAATTTATAGTTTCACTATAGAATGTATGAACGTTTATAAGAAAGCCCTTGAGAATTTATTAGCGAAAGATCGAATAGGCAGATGTGATTTTTCATACACACTCATTTTTGAGCGATGGTGTATTGCTACCTATTGAACAACTAAGAAGAGCATTTGTTAAAGGTCATGAGGGATATGCAATCACAGAAATGTTAGTGCTTCTAATCTAGACATCATTCCTAAATCAGATAGAGATTGTAAATTAGCAACTAAACACTGGGGTTTTCTTGCTTTGCCTGGTGTTGAATTAACGCATGTCCCAGTTGGTGCTATTGAAGAAATTACTGAACAAGCAGTTGAAATAGGTGCCTTAGTGATTGTTATACATGGTGAGACCATTTCAGAACCAGTCGAACCAGGAACCAATCTGATAGCTTCTAAATGTAAGCATGTGGATATTTTAGCACATCCTGGACTAGTTACAAAGGAAGTAGCAGAAAATTGTAAGAAAAATGATATCTTCCTAGAAATAACAAGCAATAATGCACATTCAATAACTAATGGTCATATTGTAGATATAGGGAGAAAAGCTAAAGCTAATTTTATTCAAAATACAGATACACATAGACCAAGTGATATGCTAAACTATGATGAAGGAAAGAGAATTCTGCTTAGTTCTGGACTAACTATAGAAGAAGCTGAAAAAGTGCTCCAAAAGAACACTCGAGATTTTCTAACAAAAATCTATAATAAAATCTAGCAAACTCAATTTCATTAGTGAGAGTAGAACAGGACAGGGAGAAATTCCCTGTCCGTTTAACGAGTGGGTGCCTTTTAAAATAAGTTTTACAAGGAGGAGGATTGTTGTTTCAGGCAGATCACTTATATTTTTATTAGGGGAAATTTTATTTTTGGACTAATACTGGAGGGAGGGATGTGGAAGGATTATAAAATGACATTCCGAAAAGGAATGTCACTGCAGATATAAATTAACCCTTTATAAGGGAACAATTTACAGTTTAATACTTTGAATCAATATTAAAAGGCGTTCTGGAAAATCTATACTAAGTATCTAGTAAATTTACCCGCAAGTATTTGCATAAAAAATCTAAAAAGTAAAAATAAAGAATAAAGTATTTTCAAAATAGAAAATACTTAGTTTTATTCCATTGGTTTTTCTTCTTTTTGTTTTGAACTTTCAGGTTGTGTACCAACTAATGTTAAGTTCCATACAAGAATCAGAAGTATACTTAAAATGAATGTTCCAGATACAATTAGAGCAAACATGAATATATTTCCAACTTTCTCAAAGAAAGCTTGATACGTTATTTGCTTAGCCAGCATACCCCAGATAACAGGGAAATAAATAATTGGTACTAATAATGAAATAATGCTGTGTGTGTAGCTTAATTTTTGTATATATTTGAATGCAAGGAAATGAATACCTACAACAAGTATTGCTGCTACTAAGAACAACATAATATCAGCACCCATTGAAAAGAAGGTTTCAAAATCACCATATTGTGGGTACAAAGTACCTGAAATATTGTATGTATGTCCTGCATGTATAGGCCAATCATGCATTGCTGGCCAAATCATTGTATAATGAACCAATGAATTTACTGCTGTTAAAGCTAAAGCAGATCCCAACAATAATAGTAATCGTAAAAAGTTCATTTTTTCACGTTCTTCGCTCAAAAAAGAACCAAAAATCATCTCAGC
>JAUVZH010000281.1 GCA_030602675.1 Candidatus Heimdallarchaeota archaeon
TATAATTCAAGATTCATAGGCAAATTATCAGAAAAAGATTTGTCTGTAGTCTTAATTCCGGTTGCGAAACATGTTAGTTGATCTTCTGAGAATGTTAATGAGCTTGGTGCAAAAATAGGATCTATTTCATGTCCATTGTCAATTACTATTATTGGTCTTGTACGCTCAAATACTTCAGTTCCAATTGTCCATATTCCTTTGAATTCATATTCACCAATATCAAATACATAAGGATCAAAATTTATGTAATACAAGATTCTGAATGCAACTTCCTCTTCTGAGAAAACTAATTCAATAAATTTACATAAATCTTGTTCGATACCATCAATGAACAATTGAAAATCAACCGGACCATCTAATATTGTTTCAATAGTTATGTAGGCCCATCCATGCCTTACGAAACTTCTTTGTCCTGTTCTAATTGTTAGCGGATCTGATGAAGCAAGTATACCTAATTTTACACCATCTTCAACTACTGTGAATGGGTATTGATGTTCTAGGAGAATATTTCCATTTTGTTTCCATTGAGAAACACAATTTACTGTACCAAGTTCAAAGTAACCTGAATCAAAACTTTGGTACCATAAATATTTGTACTCTGGATCTTCGCCAGAATAATCGATATCAAAATAGAAATAGAGTTCTTCCTGTACATTATCAATGTATAGTTCATATGATAATGGTGGATTATCGTATATCTCTGATGGATCTGTAAATGACCATCCATGTCGAATATAAGACCTTTCTGTAGTAGTAATATATAGTGATTCAGGATTAAATGTACTTAATCGGTGACAATCTTCCAAGACAATTAAAACATGAGTTATATCTGAAATAATTACTGAATCTTCATACCAAATAACTTGCCATTCGTATTCTCCTGGAGCAAAGTGTCTTGGTTCGAAATGTTTATACCAAAACAGTTTATACACATTCTCTGGATTCTCTGGTGTGTAATAAATTTGGTCTTGTAATGGTTCAAATACTCCATTGATGTATAATTCTACATTATATGGTCTTGTTGGAAGTATTTCGTTCATATCTACAATCATATGCCAACCATGTCCAACAAAACATGGCATTGATTCTGTTATGATCATTGTTTCGGGTTGATAAACAAGCAATCGTTGACCATCATCGACAACTGTCAGTAGACTTGTTTGTTCCCAAACTACACCTGTGATATCAGTCCAAATAACTTGCCACTTGTGACCTCCAACTGTAAAATAATTTGGATCAAATGTTTGATAGAACCAAATATTGTAGATAGGTTCAGGATCACTAACAATCTCTTCTCTGATATAGTATAGTTCAATTTCAACATCATCAAGAAATACTTGAACATCAAATGGTTGTAATAAATCAAAGTCAGTTTCTGTTACTCCAGTCCAACCATGTCTCACAAAACTTCGTTCTGATGCGGAAATGACCATTGTATCTTGATTATAAACAATTAATTGATGACCATTTGTTAATACTGTTAATGGGTGAGAACTTCTCCATATTATTTCGTCGTTATTAATCCAGATTACTGTCCAATTATAAATTCCTGGAGCAAAATAATCTGTATCAAATGCTTCAAAAAACCACTTGGAGTAAGTTTTTACACCATCGATTCTTTCCGATTCTGTTTTAGTATCTAATTCTAGTTCAATATCATCAATATACAATTTTACTTCAGCATCTTTCCATTCTTGTTTTTCATCGTCCGTATAGATAAATCCGTGAATTACATGACTCCACTCAAATGTTTGTATGGACATTGTTTCTGGTCGATAAACAACAATACGATGTCCACTTTCACCATCTTGTATAAGACTTAATTCACTTTTAGCTTCAACATTGTACATTGCAGGTATAAAGCTGATAAATAGGAAAATAGTAACAACTAAACATATTATCTTCTTTTTTGTCTTCAAATCTTACCCTCCTATAACTTGAAAAAACAAGCTTATAGTAACTAACTACAGTATAATTAAAAATCTTTTCCTTGAAATTTTACTTCTAATGGTAAAGAGTTTTTATAAACACTGATGTTAAAATTTAGGTATTGATGAAAAAAAGGGAGGAAAAAAAAGAAATGTAAAAGTGAGTTTTATCATCTGTTTATTCTTTTTTGATAACTCCTTCCGGTCCAATTATGTTAGCAAATATCAGTAAATTTCTAAATGAATATAAAATTTCTTTTTCATTACCCTGAATCTCAAAGCGTTTTATAATATTGCTATTCGCATCTTCGAGTTCAATTCCCTCATGTATTAATTCAATCAATTGTTTTGCAGGTGTTGTTTTTTGCATTAGTTTTTCAAATAGTATTCGTGATTGTTTTGTTGTTGACTTGATTAACTTCTTTCCATCAGGTGATAGCGTTAATTTATTACCATTACTGATAAATTGCAGTAATATAGCTACTTCAATTGCATCATTAACGTACTCAAAACTCATTCTTAGGTATTCATGTACTTTTTCAGATGTGACTGGCTCTTTTGAATCTGTTGAAAGATAGTCTATTGCTTCAACACATTCAATTATTGCTTTAGCAGTTATTTTCCCAATTCTCAAAATATTCTCAACCAATAATTTAACAAGTAATTATATGAAAGATTCATTTTTATTAATTTTCTACGAATAAATACAATTATGTTCAAAAAAATATAAGATGAAATAAGAAAGATGTTTTTTCTGTAGCTTATTTCACTTAAACCTCTTTGGAAGGAAATGTGTAATCGATTGTATAAGATTTAAACTCATTTTTACATGGTGGTCCTGTACTAATCAATGCTTCATTGGATTTAGGCGATACAATCCAAGACCAACAAGTACCATATGTACCAGTACCATTGGGAGCTTTATCATGATAATGTAGATTATTGTCGCAATCTTTCAATATTTTAATAATCAAATCTTCGGTTATCTTCCCTTTATTTTCTGCAAACCAGTTATCCAAGTATTTCCTTCTATCATCAAATAACTTGAGAATATTTGGTGATTCATTAGGGTTTAATTTTCTCATTTCAGCATCTTCATAAGTCATTGTTATCATATCAAAACCCTTTTTTGGATAAGTTACTAATGTCTTCTCTCTATGTGCTTCTATCTTTACGAGAGTTTCATTTCTATCAATAATCAAAAAATTTGTTCCCCAAACTTTAGGCATCAATTTAATGAACTCAACAGCTTCTTCTGTTGTTTTGAAATTATCTAAAATCCATCTCTTAGCAATATTCAACATAACTCCTGGACCAGAATTTGTAAATGATGCAGAAGCAGATGATATGGCAAGTCCAGATTCATTAATTCCACCATATCTCGAGAGGAGTGGCCAATGAAAAGTAAAACCATAGCTAGCTAATTTGTCATTGGGTTGTATTGTTAAAACCCTCAAATTTTCTCCATCTTCCTCCAACCATTCATGATTCCGGACAAGCATAGACCTGCCAGATTGTGTATATTCACCTGTAATACCAAAAACTAAACATTGAGGTTTTAATCGATATGGTGTAAGCTCAAAGGCTACTAGTGTTTGGTAATCTACACCAGAGCTTTCAGCCATACCTTGCATTTCCTCGAGTAAACCAGGGCAATAATCTCTAACCTCTTTTTCATAGGCTTTAGATTTCTTGAGATTTTCATGAGAGAATTTAGGTGGAAAACCCTTTTCTTTCTCTGCTATTAGCTGTTTGCCATTGTTCAACCCAATATCATAATATGAACCCTTGAACTTTATTTCACGCAAAAGAAATCACAAGTTCGTCATAAATATTTTTGATTTAAGAACTATTATCGGTCTTGAAATTGCTACAAGTCAAAAAGAGTTAATATCCTACAGTTTATTGGCTTTATCTACAGTTGTTATTGCTGGTTTTACACATTCATCAAATTTTCCAACAAAAAATGCCTATCAAGATACTTACGGAGGAAGTTGTGATCTAGTTGTATTGAAAATGGATACAATTGACCTCGAAATTGAACCAATTGTTTCAGAAGAACCTACTCCTACAGATGAATCAAGTATCACTACAATTTCACTTATAATTCTTGCAATTCCAATTATTTTATGTATTAAAAGAAAGAAAAAGAAGAAATCGTTGTAAAACTTAACCGCTAGAAAGAATAACAACTATCATAATGGTAATTAAAACTACAAAAGCAATAGCACAACCTATAAGCCATCTACGGTTGCTCTTCTTTCTAGTTTCTTCTTCTTCCTCATATTCAGATTGATGATAAGCTCGACTTTCCATTTGTGTACTAATTTCAAAATATTTACTTATTCCTGTAGGGGTTATTTGATACTTGTATTCAGTTTTGGAGTCAAGATCAAGTAAATTTGTTTCCATGTACATTTTTATATAATTATTGTTTCTCAAGTTCTCTAACATCATTTTCAATTCAGATGTATTAATGGGATATACAAGAGCCACCGCTATATCAATCTCGTTGTAAGTTAGTTTCTCATTTGATTTATTATAGAGAACCTTTAGAATTTGAAATAATTTGTAAGCATTTTCATATGACATAAAAGTCTAATTGATTTTCCAAGAATTAAACTTTAT
>JAUVZH010000449.1 GCA_030602675.1 Candidatus Heimdallarchaeota archaeon
AGAAGGGCAATTTATAATAAAATTAGAAACAAGTATGAGTGACTCAGGTGGTATACAGTTTCCTGCAGAACTTGCTCGAGTATTTAAGAACTGGACTACTAACAAGGAACTATTTCTTTGCATATTTGAAGATGGACACAAACAGATAGTTGAAGCAAAGTTTGTTACAGATAAAAGCAGACCTGATCGTATCCGTAAAACACTGAATCTTACTTATAATGGTGAAAGGAAAAGAGTTTCTATTATTTGTTACTCACAAAATTTAGAGCTTACACCCAAAATGAAGAAGGATTTTGAACTAAAAAAAATGTTAGTAAAATTAGGTTGTCCATTAAAATCACTTAAAGCTAATCACTTTTCAGTTGGAAAGCATTATGACAAACAATTCGAGGAAGAAGTAAGAACACTCTTCACTAATGCTTTTAAAAATGCTCACAAAACAATCTTGGATGAGGTAGCTTTATCTCCAAATTATCCAGAAGATTCCTTAAAAATTGAAAATGAGTTTACCTTTGATCTTCTCTTATTTCTTAAAAATAAACAATTGTTGCCATCAGAGCTTCTTATTCTAGTTGAAATTAAATCATCATTGAAAAAAAGTAAAAATAAAGTACTTTGTGATAGTATAGCTAACTTGAAATATTATCAGGTACAATTGGGAGAAGAGAATGTTTTACCTATTCTAATTATAAATGACGTTTTTAACAAAAGAAATCCACAAATTATCGATACATATAGCTTCAAAACCGGTGTACTTATTCTTGATAAAAATAAATTGGACAAATTCATTGATCATCCTAATCTTTTAAGTAAAACAATTTTATCCTTTAAACAAAAAAGAGAGCAATTACGATCTAATCCATTATTTACAATTCATCCATTAACACAAGAACTTGTTAGTAAGGAAAATTTACAAAATGAAGCATTAGCATTGTTGATGGATAGAAAAAAGGATGGGATGAGCGATCGAAAAACTTTGACTGCGTATTGTTTACTGATGAATATTCGTAAATCCGATTTCTATCGCTTATACAATTCATTCGAGTCAAAGTATACAGAAATAAATAACGGATCCCCAGTATTTATCTCTAATGAAATTATAAAGAAAAGGAAATTAAATTTCAAAGCAATTCACCAACTTTTATGTGAAAAAGGTTCAGTTGCAGCAATTCCAGAAAAACCTCAAAACTGTTTGAACAAATCATATAATACTTTAGCTTCTAACATTAAGCAGATAACCAGAATTCTTCCCACAGAAACAAAAATAGTTGGTTTTAAAGATTATCAACATAAAGGAAAATCCTATGAGAGATTTATTCAAAAACGTCTTGAGTTATTGAATTACCAAGTTATCCCTAACGTGTTAGTTTATGTAGCAGGTCGGTTAATGGAAATTGATCTCTTTGCATTGAAAGAAGATGAACTTAAACTTGTAAGCTGTAAAAATATGAGCAGCTTTCAAGATTTCCCTCAAACAACAGTAGCAATTAAAAGAGCTGTAAAACTGTTAACCTTTAATAAACAGATTTTAAATGCTGACCAAGGATTAGTTTATATTAAGGTAAACAAACAGTTTAGAGATATATTCAAAAATAAATTCAATAATAAAGTGTTCACTGATAATATTGAAGTAAAAATTACAGATTAAGGAATTGTAAAACCAATGTTCATTGACAAAATAACCAGTGATTCTTCACTTCCGCCTGGAGTAGCAATGGCAGTTACCTTTCTTTCACTTGGTAAAGAAACTGATACTGGGATTGTAGTTAAACATATCAAATCAAGTAAGAAAGCTAAACGAAGACTTTACAGTTTATTATATGTACATGAACATCAAGGATTATCTTCAGTACAAAAAGGAGAAATTTTCAAACATTTTATTGAAGAAGAATATGAACCCTTGAAATATCATATGACACTTTTTTCTGGTTTGTATTTAATAAATGAAAATATTTCAAAATTACATAACTTTAGTATTAATTCCAATAGTGAGCTTGTGCGATGCACTTCTATTTGGTCATTATCAAAACTTGGAGAATACGAAAGTTTAATGGAACGAATTTCTAAAGAGCTACCTATTGCTAAAGAGGATGAATCAACAGCACTTCTAGCAGCAAGCTTATATCTAATTAATACTGACAAAAATTCGCAAGAAATGCTTCTCCTAAAGGATTACTTCTTAGATAATTTTTATGATGAAGAAAAACAGCAATTTTATGATACAGTAATTCAGAGTATTGATTTCTCACCTGAGCTAATGGCTTTCTTATTGTGGCAAGTGGGTTACGAATTTGTTGATATTAAGAATTGGAATAGCTTGAATCTAGATTGGTTAATTAGTAAAGTTTAGTTTTTAGTGGTCGCGGATTCGAATTCCGCCCCGGCCACCATTTCTTTCATTATTTCTAAATCTTGTTTGTCGCGAGAACTATTTTCTTAATAAACCCAACAAATAACTAACTTTTTAAATAGCTGCCTAATTAATTCATTCATTATCTTATGAGGGTGAACATTATTCCACTTGATAGAATAATTGTAGATTCAATAATGGATAATCCCATTTTTGTGAATGTAAATGATAACATTCTTACTGTAATTAAAAGACTCTTACAAACAAAGAAGGGTTGTGTGCTTGTGACTCGGACCAATGATGATACTATTGGAATTATCTCTGATAGAGATATCCATAGATTGATTC
>JAUVZH010000024.1 GCA_030602675.1 Candidatus Heimdallarchaeota archaeon
ATCCTTATATGCAACTTTTAACCTTGGAAGCAGAGAAATACCGATTGGAAAAGGACATTGAGAAAAATGAAACTGATTTCCAAGAAGGATTGAAAAGTAAGCAAGAATTCGATGAAGCAATTCAACAAATAAACAAAGAATTATCGTTAGTTAGAGAGTATATTGATAATCTAAGAAAGCAATTAACTGCCTGAAATCCTATGTTTATTTTATCTTAAGCTATTGTGTTTATAGGACGGATAGAAAATGAAATCAATGAAAATGAATCAACAAAAAGTTCATTTAATTAGATTAGAAAAGGGTGAAGATTTACTCCAAGCAATAATTCAATATGTGAAGGAAAACAAAATCGTAGCTGGGTACCTTACTGGTATAGGTGCGTTAAAAAAAGGAAAAATTGGCTATTTTGATATCAAGGAGAAAAAATATCTACATATGCCATTTAAAGAGGTAGAACTTTTATCTTGTATGGGGAATATTGCTAAAAACAAAGCTACTCAAGAACCAGTAGCACATATTCATATTGTTCTAGGTGAAAAGGATGGAAAATGTTTTGGCGGTCATCTAGTCGAAGGAATAATTTCAGTTACAGCTGAAATCTATTTGGTTGAGACACGTCCTGGTGTCTTTAGAACAAAAGATGAAGAAACTGGTTTATATTTACTAGCACCTAAAAATTAACAATAAAAAGTAGTTTTACAACTACTTCTATTCTTTCGTTTCCGGAAGCATCAATTCAACTTTGTAAATACCTGTTTTACCACTTAGTATGATTGGATCTAATTTTTTATCCCTAAAGAGTCCATCTATATTTACTTCATAGACCCCTTTTTCCTTCAATTTTATAGTTGGAATATTATCTTCATCAAGATCCCGTTTTCTTTCGCTGTCTGATTGCTGTTCAATTATTTTAGGAAAAACTCTGTATCTTGTCGTCATAAGCTCATCTAAGTTTTCAGTTTCTACTCTTGGAATTCCCCTTAACACATCTAAAGCTGCTTTAGTACGAAAAGTAGTTGTTTTAAATACTCGAGAACCACATTTTGGACAACCAGTTGACAATAGTGTTGGGCTTTTCTCTTGTTTTGTATTGCATTTTGCACATGTGAAATCCATTTTTTTTCTCCTGACGGATTACTATTTTATAATTGATACCTCATCCTCAAGGAACTAATGTACAATCTATAAAATTTAAATTGGGATTATGTAAGGACATATACAGATAATATCAAAAAGAAATAGAAAGAAGTGAAGAAGAAAGTAAGTTTATTACTTCTCTACCTTCCTTTGAAACTCATTATAGAGTTTTTCACCAACATCAATTTGAATTCGATAAGGAGTTGGTAATTTATCTCCACCAATTTTCAAAGCACGTTTGGCTTTGTCTACATGCTGGGGATGAGTATGTATGGTTACAAGTGGCTGATTAGCTTTTACTCGAGCACAAATATCCATTGGTTTGCCAAAAGAACGACGCATACCATCTTGCAAACGATCTGCACCTGCAAAAGCCATCATCTTGTTTTCCCTTAAAATGTGATGAGGATAGACTCTAATGATAAAATGATAATGTTCAGCACCTACTTTTCGTGACATATGTCTATTACTCATCATCCTAACAGCATCTAATGCAACATGTCTAATTTGACAAGCTTCTTTAGAGTACAATGATATAGTAACTGGGAATTTGGTATTTCTATTACCAGCTTCAAAGCTAGTAATTTTTGATCCAGGAATGCTGCGGATATACTTCTTACGAGTAAAAGGGGGTCCAGCAATTTTAGTATAACAACGTGCGGGGCGTCTAGCCATGTTTATCAACTCACTAGTATTCGACGAAACCTTTTCTCATTTAAATCTTGTTATTTTTCAAGTATTTCAAGGAAAAAAGTTACATCTTAACAAGCTAACTTAATCAACTAAACTAGTATAACAATTAAAATCTTTGCAAAAAATTGCTTTTCTTTATACTATTAGTATAAAATGCCTAAAGTTCCGAACAGAATTCTTTTTTTAGTTAAACGGTAAAAGAATCTATAAGATAACTTTGTAGAAGGTAATAAACTATGGTAGATAATAGATGCCCTATTTGTGGTAAACCTGTATTGCAGAATTTCAAGTTTTGCAAATCTTGCGGTGCAAGGTTACCAAAAAGTATGTTTAAGAAAAAAGATAAATCATCATCTGATATTTATTCATCTTCATTTGGTACTGAAGTAGTTGAATCAAAATCTCATGAAGTCGAACCAATGGATCCTAATGTTGTTCATTCCCTTGCAATTAAAGGACGATTGATTATTATTGATAAAGAAATGGAAGAAATTTTGGAAGAAATAGAAAATCTCGAAGAACGAGTAAAGGTTGGTTTAATTCCAAAAGAAGATGCCAAAGATCGTGTTAACGAATTAAATAAACGATTCGTCTCAATAAAAATAGAAAAGAAGAAATTAGCAAAAGGTGGGGCTCCAATCCCAATATTTGATTTAATAGAGAAAAAGGAAATATCGAAAGAGCGCCTTACAAAACTTGAGGGTCTAAAGCGTGATGGCACCATTAGTTCTAAAACCTATGATAAAATGAAACGTGAATATAAATCTACAATTGCTGACGCTGAAAGGCAAATCAAACAAGAATATATCAAAATGGAAAATTGGAAGAACCAATTAAAGAAGGAATTGGCACAAAAAAGAGAACTACTTGAAACATTATTTGTTAGAAAATCAACAGGCGAATTATCTGAAAACGAATATAACGAACAAAGAGAAGAACTATCCGAAGAAATCAAAGATTGGAAAGCAGCATTCGAAGAATTAAAGAAAACACTCAAGAAATTGAAGTGATTTTCTCACTTCTTTTTATTTTTTTTCTAAAATTTATTTAGGTTCTTCTTTATCATTATCGATATTGTTTTCTTCTTCTTCATCAAATCTTGTTTCCCATGGACCAAGCTGTATTTTAAGTGATATGTCTTCTGAATTTGGACATTCTATCCTTAAAGAGATACTATGTAAATCTCTCTCTAGTATCTCAGGTGTCATACACCCTTCTTCTAGTTTATCAAATAAGAATCGGACATACCTTTCAGACAACACATTAAGACTTCCGTTTATGAGGTCCTTTCCTAATTCACCTGGGAAGTACTTTACAGTTCTACCATCTCGTATAATATCTATCAATTCTGCTTCTGCTAATCTTACTATGTGATGCCTAACAGTATCATGGTGAATGCTTAGCTTTTCTGCTATTTCCGTTTGATAACATCCTGGGTTATTAATTATGCGATCAAAGACTTTCGCTGCTGTACTATTTTTTAGAATTGCGTATGCTTTCTCCGCTGATTCAGAGCGCAACATTTTCGGGAAGAATAATCTTTTTCCTCCGAATTTTGTTGATTTAATTAACCCATCCTTTTCTAACATACGTAAATGCCAAGAAAGAGTTCCTTGAGGGGTTGCAAGTGCACATACAATTTCATAGAAATATGATCCTGGCGTTTCACATACCAATTGATATATAGACCTACGAAGAGGGTGCATCAAAAGTGACAATCGTTTCTCACGAAACTTTCTATTACTTGACAGAGGATTCAGTCTCCTATACTTATAGGTTCTAATTATCATATACTATAAATTGGTTATATTATATCTCTTTCTTATCAATTAAATGATAATTATTCTTCTCATTACAAATTGAACCCGTACTTCTTTAATTTTTAGGTTACAAATTATTAAGAAAATAGTTCCATTTTAGGAGAAAATTTTAAAAAAACAAACAAAAAAAAGTCTGATTAAAAGGTCATTTAAAAGTAATTTTTGCTAAAAAGGTGTCAAAAAGCAAATTATATATACACCAAAGGGATTAACTTAATGAGATAATATTAAATTCCCCTTATTAAGGAGAGGCAGTAATGACAACAGAAGTAACCGTAGCAAAGATGTGTAAGCTTGAAGTAGGGCAACCTATCCAATTACCCCAGACATTTTTAGACGCATTAAAACCTGAAGAAGGAAATTTTGCGGTTATGATACTTGCACCAAGTACTAAAATTATTAGAATTATTCCCACGACAAGTGATAAAGTTTACAAAGTGGGAATTGAGATTGGAAAACTAAGTCCAGACTTCTTAAAGAAAATGGGTTCATTATTTATGAAAGCCGGAATAAAAACACTGTATTCTACAGGACTATGCTTTACACAAGAAAGTTGTGTATACGAAGGTTATATTGATTCGAAAGAATTTAAGAATGTGAATATGGAGACAATTAAAGAAGAATTAGCTGATATTGATGGCGTTTCTAAAGTTGATATTTCTGTTCTAGAAATTTCTTAAGGGGTTTTTTTTTTGCCCTTCCTATTTTAAATAACCCAGGTTCTACACTATAATAGAAAAACAATCATATTTTTTTCTTTTTTCTAATTTTGAAAAATATTTTGTATTATCTTTCTGAATAATCTTTTCTGTTAAGAAGTTAATCTTTTCTTAGTTGTACGAGTTGTTGATGATTTGGTATGTCTTTTAATTGGTTCTTGATTAACGCTTTCTAATATTTCCAACATTTGTAGCTCTGATTTTGAGGATAAATCATCAATTTGATCCATTATGTTATCAAGTTGCTTCTCGACTTTTTTCAATGTAGCAGCACTTGATTTTGATATTTCATTCTCAAGCAATTTTAATGAATCATAAATTGGTTTGGTTCCTATTTGTAACTCACTACGAACAAGTTTAGCTAATGCTTTTTTGGTTTCTTCTGTGAGATCTGCTTCCGTTTGTCCACCTACACTCAAATCGGTTGTTGTTTTCTGAATTTTAGTTATTTTTTTATCTTGGGCTTTAATTTCCTTTTCTAGCTTAGAGATATTATCATTAATGATTTCAAAAAGAACCATTTGTTGGGCTAAAATTTCTCTGAGATTACCAAGCTCTTTTTCCAAATTTGGAATTAATTTAGCAATATCTTTTCTGGTATCTAATACTTCACCAAATAACCCATCAATTACTTTGTGAAAACTATCAACAGTTGGTACATGACCTTCTGGTGTTTTTATCACATCAATATCAAATTTTTGCTTGGTTTTTGGATTTTTGCTCATAACCTAACAGCTCTTTTCTTTATCTTTCTAAAACAACTATTAAAATTTAACTTCCTCTGTTCCTCCAGGACGTAAACTTTGCAAACAAACAGGACATTTCCCTTTTATTTTTAACCACTCGAAAACATGATTGCCATGAAAGAGTGAATGACACATTGGGCAACGGGCAACATTTTGCCCAGATTTTAAAGGTAACTTACAAATCATACAAACAGAGGGTTTCTTTTCTTCCCAAGACCATTTGGAAATTTTAGCAATACTGAAAATAACATTAGTTCCTTGAAGTTGTGATATTTTATCAAGATTATCTTTTTTTATTACACTAGCTTTGAATTCTACAAAATCACCTGAAGTATTTTTATAATCTTCTTTGTTGCTAGATGAAGAATTTCTCTTTTTAGCATTAATAATTCTAGTAGAGAAATCAATATTTTGCCCTTTCAGATTTGTCACACTCTAATTTACCTTAAGTCTCTTTATTCAAAAAGGATTAAAAGAGTTTTGAAATGCATTATATTAATAAAACAGATGAAGTAATATATTAAATGTATAATATACCAAAAAAATTTATATTATCGATATATCGCATAAGATTTATTATTTATTAAAATGTAGTAAGATGGATAAACAATATGAGAGGGAATCTATTGTGAACGAGGAATATAGTATTAATGAGGAAATAAGTAAACTAATCCGAAAGCAATTAGAAGAGACGGAAGTCTCGAATAATCAAATCGTTTATAGTCAAAGAACAGCCTTCGTATATGGTGAAGAAAAGCTTGATATGAAACAGGTACCTATAGAGGAGTTCTTAGTTAAAATTTTGTTAGAAAAAGGACCTATTACAAGGAGTACGTTAGCATCTTTAACTAATATGCCAAGAACTACTTTATACGATATCCTAGCTAAACTAATTATGAAAGGGCAAGTAGAGAAAAAGCCTGTTCGTACTAAGAAACGAGGAAGACCTAAGATTCTTTTCTTTGCAAAGAATTCAAGTTAAAGCTGTTGATCTGTTGAGGAAATACTAAAACTCAACAGAGTCTATTTTACTTAAGAAATCTTTCAATAAATCTTCTGTTACACCATCTATTTCTAGTCGTGCTGTTATCTTTTCATCTCGAGCAAGAGCTTCTAGATCTTCACGCTCACGTTCAGTTTCAGAATCCACCATTAAACGTTGTTGCGTATCTCCTTCCTCAATCAGTGAAAGAACCCAATCATCCAATAAATCTTCATCTAGGTTATGTAAGAGATTTTTAAGTGTAGTACGTACTTCTGAAGGGGTATCTGCAGTTGGATCTTTTGAATAGATTAAAGGTGCAATATATTTACCTCTTCTCCTTTCAGATCCTGGAACTGGTAAGATTGGTTCTTCTCTATGTTTTTTAGCGATTGCCGCTTTCCTTCGCCATGTTCCGGTTCGTTTGTCTAATTCTACTTGTCTGGTTGAACCTGACGCTTTAACCATCTCAAAAATATGAGCAACTTTATTCTTAGCAAGCATAAGATAAATGATTAGTTTCATTCTCTCAGTTGTTGATAATTTATTTACCTTCCCAGAATTTACTTTGACTTTTAATGCAACTTTATCTTCAGAAGTAATTTTTGCTTCATCTATGGAATTATGTAGAAGTTCAATCATTTCTTCATTCAATTCTTCCTTTGGAGCAAATTCCTCTCTAACCTTCCTGAAATTTTCTTGTATCTCTAGTGGTAATCTTTGGATTACCTTATTTGCACTAACGCTTTTACCTAAAAGAACTGCAATTGTACTATAACATTCAATAGTCCAACTTTCTAGAGCTCGCATAGCTCTTCCACGCAATTGCTGCCAAGCAGTTACATCTCGGGTTGCTGTTGCATCTATTAAAATGTCAGGTGTTCTAACATCCCATCCAGTTCTTGCCCAGGAAGAAACAAAAACCAATTGAATAGGTAGTTCTTCTGAATCAAGAAAGTCAGAAACAAGATCATAGATTAATTGTTTCTGTCTACCAGAAGGCATATTTAGTGAATAATAATTTTGTAATTCACCTGAAGCTGTTTGTAATGTTCTCTTCTTGGCAAATTCTATTTTACGAGCGATAATTGCATAGTCAAAGAGTTTTAGAACTATATTATTAATCCTTATCGATGGATTATCTATACGATCTTTTAGCAAGTTAACTGCTAGTGCTAAATTTGCATCAAGAATTACCATCTCATTTATGAATTCACTTAATGGTTGGAAAACCTTCTTGGAAAATTCCCCATATCTAGCTCGAAAAACTTTCTTCAAAGTTGAAGCATAACTTACCATTAATTCTTTGAATGTTAAATAAATGAAATTGCTAAGCTGATCTTGGAAAGGCAATTCATAAATAATTTCCATGAAAATCCTTTCAGTTAGTTTATCTACGATTACTTCATTACGAATAAAGTCAGCCATCATAACTTGTAATGGCTTTTCCAAATTTGGATTATAGCTAATATACATTTCAGAGGATTGAACAGCAATAGGATTGTATTTGATAATATCAGTTCCTAAGCTTTGTGCAAAGCTTCCACCTACACCAGAAAAACCAGGAGATCCAATACCAGTTTCACTTTCGGTTTTTATTGTTCGTCCTCTATCAAATATTACTACACCCTTAACATCTCTAATTTCTTCTTCTGCATTAATTATTGATTGTAGCGTTCCTACTCTTCCTTCACCAATTTTGGTTCTAGCCCATACATCGAGTGCTCTGTAGATTCCAACCATTGTAGAACACATAATATCTCTTACTTTCTTGATAGCTTCTCTTCGATTCTTACTCTCCTTTCTAATATTGTAGAGAGTCTTACGTTTAGGCATTCTTTTCCCATATTTCTCACTTGTTATCATTTTTTGTAAACTAGGGATTCGAATTAATCGTTCTAAACGCATAATGAGCTCATCTGTTTCTTCAACTATTTCACGAGCAGAATTAGTGTGATTTGAATTATAAGCTAACGAAATATCAGACCATCCATTATAAACCTGAACTGCTTGAACTAGATTCACATCATTTAATGTTAATGGCCCTTTTTCTCTACTTGGTGCCCATTCTGCAAATTTTAGTTTTAGTTTCTCAGTAACCATATCACTTCTGTAACTTTGATACATTCCTAAAAGTTCTTTACAAATGAACAGACGTTCATTCATTGGTATCTTTTGAAATTCACGTCGCAAATTATTGTAACCGAAATAACTCCAAAGCTGTTTCATATTTACCTTAATTTCATTGTGAATCGCTCGAATAGCTTTCTCTCTACCAGAGTAAGCAAAGGTTACACCTAGTTCAGCAATAGGAGCAACAAATCCATGCAAAATAAGTTCTTTCTCAGGAACAATATAAATTAGTTTTAATCCTAAACGTTTGAAATCTTTCTCATAAGCTTTAGCAGTACCAGAGAAACCAATAAAATTCTCAATATGTGCACCCTTGTATAGTTTAACAAGTCTTTTAGCTACTTGATAAGTAGCACTTGCTTCTTGTTCAACTATTTTATGAGCTTCGTCAAAGAGAACATTACGAATACCTAACCAATTTATCAATTGTTTAAGCTCTCGTTCCTTCTTAGTTTTAGCTCCGAGAACTTGAGCAAGTGAGGTATACGTAAGAACAATAATTGGTGGGATTTCACGTGTTTTCGATATGAAATTCTCAAGTTGAGTAATTGTTCCAGAGAAAACAAAGTTTGGAGAAATTTGCAAACCAATCTCATTGAAGCAAATGGAATCAACCCACTGTGATTGATAGTTTAGTGTAGGTACAAGAACTAAAATTGATTCGTCTTTTCTTAATGTTCTTAACCAGTCCTGGATACACATCATTCCCATTAGTGTTTTACCTGAACCTGTTGGAGAATCAATAATACTTCCATTATAATTATCACCCTTGAACATATAGTACGCTTCTAGCTGATACGGACGAGGTATTGGTGAATTAATTATATCTTGATTTATTATGTTGATGAATTCCTCTTTTCTTTCAGCTTTCATAGATTGAATTTCTGCTTCTTGTGTCTTACTTTCTATATTATAGACTTCTTCAACCTTCGCTTGAGCTAGCCTTCGTTTTTCAATTAGTGATCTATGAGTTAATTGTGTTTGTTGTATTGAATCAAGACGTCCTAAGCGTTCACTTAATATCCCAATCGAAATAGTAGTCATATCTGGCTCAAATTCCAATTCCTCAAGTAAGACCTTCTGAAGTTCATCCAAACGACCTTGAACATCACTAATGCGATAAAAACCTCTTTCTTGCAATCCTTTGTAAATTTCAGGTGGAAAGAGAGCAGACAGCTCTTCTCTGCCAATGTCCTCTCTGCGATACATTTTAACATCAGGAGCGTAGGTGTACTCAAAGATTGCTTCTGGTATTAGCTCACTCATTTCTGGAGTTATATTTGGTAATGGTGGCGGTGCAATCTCAATATACCTTTTAATTTGCTTGATGAACTCATCCTCAACAAGTGATTCTAAATAGAATTGAGTGGATTCTTCAGTGAAGAGTTCTAAAACAGATTTTAATTCAGTTTTTCTTACCTCAAAAATGATTTCTCTAATGCTTAATGGGAAAGTACTCTTTTCCAAGATTTCGACAAGAACATCTTTCACATATTCTTTACGCATTTCTATATCCAAAGTTTGTGGTTTAGGTATAACCTTTCGACTCAATCTATGCATTTCAATTAATACATCATAGAGCATTCGAATATTTAGAAGCATTACTCGAGCTCTTAGCATATCACTTTTAGCAATCGCATCTCGATAAGCTTCCACAGAACGCATATACATTTTGTTTGTACGCCAAAAGTGCCTGAGTTGTTGCTCTTCATTCTTATCTTCTTTAGCTTTAGCAAATTTCTCTCGAACAGTAGTGCAGTATGCTGTTGCATTCCAAAAATCATCTGCTCCTAATGTCTCAAAAATATCTTCTTCAGAAGTAATTTGATCAAGTAATTGTTCTATGTTTTGAATGGATTCTTTATCTCTTTTTAGCTCTCTTACTTGTTGTTCAAGCTCCATTTCTTCTTCAAAAAGCTGTCTTTCATCTTCTCCAACTTGAAAAATATCTGGACTATATTCTTCAATTGCAATTTCTTCTTCTTCTAGTACTTCAATGATTTCAGGAGTTTCTACTATTACTTCTTCTTTTTCCTTTCTTTTGAAGAGTCTTTTCAACCAAGAGAAGAATTTCTTAAACATAGTTACACATCCCTAAACTAATGGTCTATTTAATGTGAGAGCCTGCTTTTTTTCGAATTTTTTTCACTTATATATATACTTCTTAGCAATTCAAATATAAATATAGTATACTTTAACAGATTTTTCATAACAAATACTAATAATTATCGATTGTTGCATACTTTGAGCTAATTCTTATGTTCTTAGATAAAAACGCTATTTTTCCACAAATTGTTTCTTAATTACTTGCTTTACAATATTTTCTAGTGATTTCATAAGTGGATTGAATGATTTAGGACGAAATTCACGTCTAAATTGACCTTGTGAGCTTAGGATTAGATCTCTCGGAGTATTTCTTAGGAGATGTTCCAAATCATCTCTTGCTTGCTGACAAGAGCCACCAAAGACGCGTCCCTTAAGCTTAGGAAAGAGATCTGATACTTCTGCTGCTTCAAAAAGCTGCTCAACATGTCTGTGAGAAATTTTCGTCCCCCAAGGAAGATCTTGTTTATTAACAAAGACAGTATAGGGAATTTTCTGTTCTTTAATATCGTTTCCTTTTAATTCCTTTAATTCTTGTAATGACCAAATATTCTGATCCCAATTATCTAAATCAGCATCAACTACAAGAACTAGACCACGAATTCCCTGTAAAACAACTTTACGTGTTTCTTTGAGTCTTTTTTGTCCTGCAGTAGTAAAAACATGGATTTTAAACAAGAATTCATCAGTTTCTGGTTTATTACCAAATCCAAAAACTGCTTGGTCAAAGAAAACAGTTCGACCTGTTTCTTGATCTGCTACTGTTACAAAATCGAAAACACTTTTAGGATTCTCTAAAGATTTCATGACTTTAATTGCTGTTATAGTAAAAGTTTTTCCTGACATACTAGGTCCCCAATAACAGATTTTTAAGGACCTAATAGTTCGATACTTGTGTATAAGCAATGCAAGACCTCTTAGTATTTTGACTTTTATTCAATTGGAATTATATTTTCTTTACATTCAGGACATACATCAGTCCATGGTATTTTTTTGATACAACTAGAGCAAATTAGAGTTTGTTCTAGTGTTGTGTCATTGGGTGAAAGAATTGGTTTTGGTTCTGGGTGAACCATAAGTGGTTGTGGATCAGGAATGTCCTCGATTTTTATCTCGCTTTGTTCAATTGTATCTTTAATTCGATCAATATATGGATTAACTAATTCTAATCTCTTGTTAGCAGATTCTAAGAGATCTGTGTTATCTTCGGAGAGCTTAGCAGCATTTTCAAAATAGCTTCTTGCTTTAAGCAAATAGGGATAGGCTTTCTTGGAGTCATTTACATTGGTTAACCCTACTGCTATGTAGAAACAAGCCATACCAAGTTCAGTTGAAGCGTAAATTTTGACTTTGTTATCTGAATCCGATGGAAGATTATAACTCATCATTGAAAATCGATAAGAAGCTGCACCTGCAAATAGCTTTGCTGCTCGATCAAAATCACCCATTTTTCTAGCAATAAATGCTTCGGATTTTGTTATTTCTGCTTCTAGCTCAAGCTTTCGCATCAACAGCATTTGATAAAACGCATAAGCATAGTGTTCGGAATCTGGAGATAGTCTATCCATGAACTCAATTGCTCCCAATAGTGCTGAAAGCGCAGAAATATAATAATAACGATATTGTGGACTAGTTTGAACATTTGCTAAAGCTCGAGATTGATAAATTGCAGCAATAAGATAAAGTAATATAGTAATTTCATAATCCTCTTCAACAAAACTACCTAGGTATCCATTTGATAATAAAACCCACTTGCTGGTGATACCAAGGTCTTTGAGTTTCGCTTTCTTGAATGCTGTCGTAAAAGATTGGGCAATAGAAAGGAGTGACTGAATTTGATTTTTTGGATTTTTTAATGGAAATATCATTTCAATTTCAGAAGGTAGTTCCTCTTTCAGTTTTATTAGTAAATCAGCTGATTTCTTAGCCAATCGTTCTGTATTTACTTCTTCTAATTTACCCAAAAACCCAATGAGAAAATTCTTTTCATCTTCAAGAAAATTTGATAGATTTTTAGTATCTAGAGGAATTTTGTATAGAATCTTCATTTTCTTCCACTCATTGTTTATTTTTCATAGCCTATTCCACGACAACAATTGCTCCTATAGCATCGTCTAATGAAGGTCTATCTGGTTTTGCTTCTTCTATAGCACTTTCATCAACCTCTAATTTCCTTAATTGAGGTGGTCCACCACGTTCTGGTCTTTCCCTTGGAGTTGGTCTTGACCTCTCCGGTCTCGGTGAAGCTTCAACTTGTCTGGGAGCAGGTTGGCTTGTTTTGAGATCAGACATTACTTTCGTCATAACTTCAGCAAATTGACCAAATACACTTTGAAGTGCTTCCTCAGAATCTTTTTGTGTACCATCTTGTCCAGTAGTACTTAATCCATAAACACCTTTCTCGATACGCATTTTCAATCTGATAGAATCACGAACCCATTCAGCCCTTCCACCTGCAGGAATATTTCCTTCAATGTATTCTATGATATCAACATGTTTTGCAGGACTTAAAGTAATGACAATATTCATAGGATCTTTGATAGCTCCTATAGGTGTTCCACCTTTAACTGAAATACTTCTCTTTAAAGCTGAAATGAGACTCCTTCTTTTTCCTTTCTCTTCTTTAGTTTCTTCTTCTTTTGGCTTTTCTTTGCTAGTCTTAGCTTTCTTAGTCTTTGTTGTATCTTTCTTAGTACTAGACTTAGATCTACTCTTCTTTGTTTTGTCAGTTGTTGATTTTTTAGAACTCATTTTGCCCATTATCTCCTAAGTCTGTGATGAATTTTCTAGCAAATAGTTCAAAGCCCATGGCATTGGACATTACTGGATTTTCAGGCATTATCAACATCTCTGGGTGTTCGGATAATCCTGCGTATTCAAAACCTTGTCTTAATCTATCACCAAAGAGGTGAATTCCTCCACCACACAAAATTACTTTTTCAATTATTGCATCTGGTGGCAAGGTTCCTATTAGTCTATTAACTTCATCTAAAATAACGTCTGCAATATTTTCAATGTGATACTCTTTCATCCCTAGTATATCCCAACGTTCACCTCCAATCGTCAAAACATCCTTTCCTTGAGAAAGTGATGTCATGAGATCAAAGGGTCTTATAATCTTCCCTGTTTGATTTTGCAATTCTTGTGCAATTCTACGTGTTAACGTATCTGTAGCCTCTTCTAAGCTTCCAGAAGCTTGTCGCATTACTCTTCCTTCATATAATGTTAAAATATCAGTTGAACCATGTCCAACATCAATAACAATAGCATCAACAGCTCTTGATTCCCCTTCAGTTTTCAAAGTATAATAATACGTTCCAAAGGGTTCAGGCATAACTATGCAATGTTTAATTGTAAGCTTACGATTAATTTTCTCTCCCGTAGCATCATTTTCAACATTAATTTCCATATCCCCTTTCAAGCCTTTGGCGAGCTTGACCATTTCTTTCTTTGATGAAGCTACCGGAACACCAGTGGCCATAACTATTTGATCATAATCTTTGTCAGAAATAAGTGCTAAACTCGCTTTAATAGCTAAAACAGCATCTTCTATACTTTTTACTTTCCCTTCACTAGCAATTTCCCTTTTTATTTCACTTTGAAGTCTAGCAAGCTCTCCAACATATAAAGTTCTTTTGCCATCATTTATTACCAAATTCTTTTCAAGCGACGAATCACCACTGAATCCTTTCCATCCCTCAAGTGGTGTGCCAACAATAGAAGGTATTTTCTTTAAATGATCAGCACAGGAGAGCTTAATGGTAGAAGTACCTAGGTCAATTCCAATCGCTCTATATGTTGGGCGTAAAGACATTTCTTCATCAAATCTCCCAAAGGGTAAATTTCTTACAGTTAATAATTAAACAATGTCATCCTTATAAAATCTTTATGAATGAAAACTTGTTCTTTACTAAAAAGAATTGCCATCTTAACACTTTTTAGTAAAAGATTTTTCCTTCAAACAATTTATATTATTAGAATTTTAAATTAATCACATTATAGTATCTATAACAAATTGTCTTAAACAAAACTTGAAATGTACAATTAATCCTAAAAAAGGAGAGCAAAAAGATGTTTAAACAACTATCTGCTAAAGAATTGAAAGATATTTATGCCAATCGACCATGGATTAACAAAAATGCATTAACAAACTTATTTTTGTCTGCGTTTGCTGAAGCAGTTATTCCTGCAATTGATAAAGCAATGGAAAAGCTATACAAAACACTCTCAAGTACAGAATTTATAGCTAAAATTGAAGAAGATGTAATAGATGAATCAATCGATCGCGTTATCAATATGATAAAAGATGAACTTAGAGAGGACTTAATCAAAGGTATGTTATTTGATGAATAATCATATGTGAAGTTTAGAGCCAAGAAAAATCAAGAATGAAAAAATTATTTCTTTGGCTCTGCATTCTCCAGCCAATGCATCCAATCATCTATTTGAATATCCTCACCCTTCAATGCTACCTTTATTGTTTTGATATCAGGCTTGATTTCTGTTGCATGACCAAATAATACCTCAATACTGAAATCGGGAAAGTGCTCTAATATATCAGCTTTTGTTATTACTACAACATCAGCATCTTTGTAAATCACTGGATATTTTTTAGGTTTATGAGGTCCTTCTGGCACGCTAGCTAAAATTACTCGATAATCTTCTCCCAAATCATGTGATGAAGGGCAAACAAGATTACCAACATTTTCAATGAATAGAATATCAATTGCTGAGAGCTCCATTTTGCTCAATGCATTTCTTATTAATCGAGCATCAAGATGGCACATACCTCCGGT
>JAUVZH010000058.1 GCA_030602675.1 Candidatus Heimdallarchaeota archaeon
CATGTATTAATAAACCAAAAATCATGTTACTAACTGAACAAAGACCTTCTGATAGTGATAAAAAACTTATAGAGGAACTACTAGAGCAAAAAAGAACGAATAAAAAGAAAGGCATAATTCCCTCTTTAGAAACATTCTTTGAAAAAATAGGGGGATTTCTCAATAATTTGGTTGAAGAAGAAAGAGCGTTTAAGAAAATCTATTGGACGCATTACATTAAATGTCCGGGAAATATTAGGAAGAAAAAAACAAGTGCAAATCTAAAAGCTTGTGCAGAACGATGGTTGATAAAGGAAATAAAAGAAATAAAACCCGAAGTTGTTGTTTCGATGGGGTCAAGTGTTTCAAGGTGGATATTAAATCGAGTGGGGTATAAGAAAGATTGGCGGGAAAAAATTTGGGAAGAATTTACAGCAATAATCCAAAAAAAACCTTTGCCTAAAATTCAATTGGATGATATTTCCTTTTTTTTAATAATAACACCACATCCATCTACGGTAAGCCCACTAGGGTGGTTTAACAAAAAATTAGTAATTCTTTTACCAAAAAATGTCTATTAATTCAGAATTACTATATTTAGATTACACTTTATTCGACTTAAAAAATCACATTTGATAGGGTATTATTTGGAAAATTCAATCTAAAAGTATTGGTACTTTATTAAGGGGAAAAAGAAACAAGTTACTGGTAAAAAATGTTTCCTATTCTTTCTTGGAAAAATGATCCCCATCTTCTAGAGGATCAACCAGATCACACCATATACTTGAATGATCTCTTAGAGGAGGAGAAAAAAGTACCAGAGTTATTATTAACGAATCCGCTCGCAGATTTTTATTGCATCCTCATCAAGAAAAGAGAGTTCATCCAAAATAACACCCTTTTAACAAGAACACGCATTCTCCCACGGATGCCTTACCTGCTGTTGGACAACTACCAGTTTCTCAAGGAAGGACTAGTAGAGAAAAGCTGGTCGCTAGCAGAAACCTCTCGAGACTATTTCTATGGCTCAGCAATGCTTGACAACTCGATTAAGAGCTGGAAACAGAGAGTTGATCGCTACACAGAAAAAGGAGCTATTCCTTTGCCTTTGCTTCGAGGGAACGAAGAGCTCTGGCAACAACTAACCGAACAAATACAACGAGAGAAACAAATAATCATCCAGTCAGCAAAAGGAGAACAATCAATAATACCACTTGAACTGACCGAAAAACTGGTTTATCTCCTGGGAATTATTGATGGGGACGGACACCTCTCGAAACATCAGGTGCATATCGTAGACTATTCAAAAAAACAGATCGAGCAACTTCAGCGATTCTTCCAAGAATTATTTGGAGTGACCGGAGATATCCGGAAAGGAAAAGATGGGAATTATTACATTTTACTTGTTAATGGTAAATGGATCGTTCGATTGGTTCAGTTCTTGACGGGACATTCTCTAGGAAGAAAGTATGAATCTCTCCAAGAACCGCTTATTCTGAAAACAGATTATTGGAGTCATCTAAGGGGCGCTTACTGGCGCGGGATGTTCGATGCAGATGGAAGCTATAGGGCAAAAATGGAGTTCGTTACAATTTCAAAGAAACTTAGTAATGATTTAAAATCATATTTTCTAACCACTTCTATTAAATTTTCATTTAAAGAGATCAAAAATGCTTTTAAATTTTATATTCCTTCAGGCTCACGTACAAAACTATATCAACAAATAGGTTCTTGGCATCCTATAAAGAAAAGTGAATTTTTAACTCTTTTATCTCGGAGGTACAATGGAGAAGAAGTGACCTTTTTAGGGATTAATGAACAAAATATGAATCCAAAGGGCTTCTTTGATTTTACCTTGATGGACAACAGGATCAGCATCATAAACTCCGGTGCAGTTATAAAACAAATTCGAGAACAAAAGGGATTCACTAGGAACGAATTTGCTAAGCTTTTAGCAGCCAATTATTCAACCCTAGCTTCATATGAAAATTCTGGAGCAACACCAACAATTAAGACAATGATTAAAGTTGCATCGATCATAGAAGAATCTTTACCAGCAATCCTACAAAAATACCAATTGAACAAATTTGCTTATATTTTATCAGTTGAACTACCTTTTAGCCCTACAAAGGAGTTGAAGAAATACCTGAGATATCTTTATCCAAGATTACACAATGTTATCAGTTTGCAAACAAAGGAACAAGAGACACTACACAAGATTGAAGAGTTTTTCTCGATAAAAATAGATAAAGAAAGAGGAAACGATTTCAAGAACTATGTTCTTTGGGATTTCTTGCGGTTATTTGTGTTATATGAAACAGAGAAGTGATGATTCTTGCTTTCAACTTCAATCTTTTTTATTAAACAAACTTGATTGGTCTATGAAAAGAATTCGAGATTTTGTGCCTAGTTTTTTGTCCACTAATTTAGGTTGGTCCTGAATGTAATTAATTAACTGTAAGTAACGCTCTAGCTGCTCCCAACTAAATTTTAATTTGTTACAAACACCTTGCATGTTTTGAGGTTCTTTTTTTACTAAGGAAAAAATCTCTTGAATAGATTCAAGTGGAGTTCTTTTTTCTTTTGGCATTGTTCTCATTCTCAACTCTTTATAATCATCAATCTTATATAAAGACACTCAGAAAACCCATAAAAGAGAGGCTCATAAAATAATATTTGTTATTTTTTCTAGTAAAATTGGTGTTTATATACAATAATATTAGTTATTTTATGATTGTCATGGTTGAATCAATTCTTGCATCTCAAAAAAATATGCTCAGAAGGAGATATCTTGTTTATAAGTTCGGTCTAAAAGGCAGCACAGATGTACTCTTTTGGTCAGATGGGACAGTTACTCTGACAGGAATTGTCAAGGAAGGTTTTATAGCAGTATCATGGCGAGTTAGTCAGTTTATTGAACTAAAGATAGATTCACCATTAGAAGCAATAATTAATGCAGGACAAGATAGTATACATTGTAATCTGATTATCCGAAAGAGAACTGTTAATGGGAAACCGGTTAGCTACCTAATTTATGAAATAGCTGATAAAAATATTCTGAAAAAATCAAATAAGGGGAAAAAAGTAAGCATTGAGTTCTTAACGGAATACTTTCCCTTTACACCTCTTTTACAAACAATTTCTGGTTACACTAATAAAGGTGGTAATCCTGAGTCCTTAAGATTATTTCTCGAAGAACCACACATTGCAAAAAAAACCTCTACAAAAACAAAAATTGCTTTCATTAGCAAATTAATCTTACATCTCACTAAAAATCCAGTACCCAAGATTGAAATACCATTACTATCTGGCGAAACTCTTACACTGTTTGATGATCCGGTTATAGCGGTTCAATTTACCACGAATGCAACATCAACATCTATAACATTACCAAAAGCATTGGATTATTTCCTAACAGAAAAGGACCCTTTCATATTTTGGCTAAGAAATGATGTGTTAATAGTTTCTAAAATTTATTTTCAGGATTATGGCAAAAGCATTACAGTTTCTTCTCATGGTAAGGTTATAACACTTCTCTGGGGCGGTGGTTTAGTTAAACCTAAATGTCATTCTAAACTTATTGACATTATTGAAAACCATCCCGAAGCTGAGAGAAATCATTATCTTGGTCTTCTCCAATTATCACATCGACCGGATTACCATTTATTACAAGAAACTTTTTACTCTTTCATAGAAGGAAATCTCTATTTACCAATAATGAAAGAGAACGCTCAAACAAGTAAACATGCTGATGAGCTCTTTGCCCAAAAAGTCCAAGATATACTCATAAAATCTCCACAAACAAACTCTTTTCTCTTTGAAGAAGCAAAACTTAATTCATTCACAACCAATTTTCACAAAATTGTTGATTGGTTCTTGGTCCTGACCAATCCAATCTTGAAGTGTTATACCTTTGAATTAAGGACCCTGACAAATTTTGATCATAAAACCAAAAAGTTAAAACAAACCATAGCTGAATATGCTTATTTACATGAACAAATCCCTGAAGCAGGTCAACCTGTTATTATTGTTAATTGGATAATTACTGAACAATGGCGTTACTATGCAGGGCTTTTCGGTATAGTTCTTCTTGATAAACAAAATATAGAAACAATAAATTCTTTTCAGGACTTTTTGAACCGACTTTTATGTTATCAGAATCGTTATCTGTATAAACATAAATCCTTGAAGATTGCAAATATTCAAAATGCTTCTCAGTTAATTAGCAAAGCACTAGCTCAAAGATTCATTAGTCGTGAGATGATTCAGCAATACAGTAAATATTTAGAGATAACAATAGATTCATTCAAGAGTCTGCTAACGTTTTTTCCCGTGATGAACACAGCTGAAGCAATTAATCGATACCATGATAAGAAATCAATCATTATAGACAATCTTGAACAATTACTCCAACTTCACCATCAACTTATTTCAGGTAGGACAGATGTAATCGTAGAAGAAGAACTAGTATTCTGCCAGAAGCGATTAGCTAAATCCTCAGCTAACCCCGACTTAGCTTTGCATTCACATAGTGTTATCAATCGTCGCAGATGGACTTATAATATCCCGCAGCTCCAATTTCTAGCTGACAACCTTTCACTACTATACTCATTTCGAACTCATTGGTCACCTCTTGAACCACTGAGAATAAATCTCTATACGGATACTAAAAATGATGGACGATATTTTGAAGAATTAGTTTACCGTTTACTACAAGCAAATGGCTATCAAACAATTCGTAATGTGGTTGTGAGAATTGGTCCCGTATCCCAAGAAATCGATTTGGTAAGTTTTAACTTAGATGCATCAAACAGGGTCCAGCAACGCATCCTTATCTCATGTACTGACAAGAGTACTATACAAAAATCTGCACTAAAGGGCAATATTAAATTGAAATTCTATTCTTTGTTACAGATAGTAAAGTATCATCTATATGCTTATCAAGGTTTACTTTTTGTTTATGTGCCAAATACTCTTGATGATTATTTAGATGAGCTTATTGAGGATTTTCAAGAATTAGTTTCAGAGGATATTGACATTATTTTTGTCGGAAAAGAAGAGTTTACATTAAGAAGTGTAAGTTCTAGTAATTGTCATAGGGAGGTCTCTTTCGAATCTATTTATATAGTCGGACGATTTTTCAATTCTTTTACCTTATATGTATACAGAAAAATAACAATTAGGTTAGAAATAATTGAAAAGAAAAAAAGAAGAGAAAAAAGACTCATTAGAGTCTTCTACTTTATTCTACGATCGAGGGCCATTGTTTAGAACAGAGTGAGCGGCAGCTAAACGAGCAACGGGAACACGAAGAGGAGAACAACTGACGTAATCCAAACCAATGCGATAACAAAAGTCAATGGATTTTGGATCACCACCATGCTCACCACAGATGCCAAACTCAAGTTCAGTATTAGCAGATTTAGCTTTCTCAACAGCCATAGCTAAAAACTGACCAACGCCTTCTTGATCTATAGAAACGAAAGGATCCTCTTCGAGGATACCAAGATCAATATACAAACCAATGAATTTTCCAGCATCATCACGAGAGAAGCCAGCGGCCATTTGAGTCAGATCATTGGTTCCTGCTGACATAAAATCACAACCTACACTTGCAATTTGGTCAGCTAGTAAAGCAGCTCTTGGTACTTCAATCATGGTTCCTATTTTGAATTTGGTTAGTTTAACACCAGATTCTTTCTCAACTTCACCTTTCACTCTCAAGATAATATCCTTAGCCAATTCGAATTCTTTAACGAAACCAACTACTGGAACCATAATTTCAGGATAAACAACTTTTCCTTCTTTTTGGACATTGGATGCTGCTTCAAGAATAGCTCTTGATTGCATTTCAATTAACTCAGGAATTCCCAAACAAAGTCTGACACCTCTGAAACCCATCATTGGATTCGATTCTTTCAAATTTCGAATCTCGCGCAATAGTTTTGCTTCTTCAGAATCTACAGGTAGTTTTTCTTCCCAGATTTTCTCTAGTAATTCAATTTCATCTGGTAAGAACTCGTGGAGTGGTGGATCGATTAGTCTAATTATTACAGGAAAACCTTTTGCTTCTCTGAAAATACCTTCAAAGTCTCCTCTTTGGAATGGTAGAAGATCGAAAGCATGTTTTCTTCGCTCTTCTGGTTTATCTCTTGCCAAAATCATTTTTTGAACGATAGGTAATCTATCTTTTTCCATGAACATGTGTTCGGTTCGAGTTAAACCTATACCTAGAGCTCCAAAATCCATAGCCACTTTTGTTTGATCTGGTTTGTCTGCATTTGTTCTTACATGGAAACCTTTTCCTTCCTTCAGAGCAATTTCATCTGCCCATTTTAGAATAGTTTTCATTTGATCTGATAAATCTGATTGTTTTAAAGGAAGCTTTCCTTTGTAAGCTATTGCTTCGAACCCATCAAGGGTCATCCAATCTCCCTCTTTAACTTCTATGTCATTTGTTCCTATAAGACTTAAGCCAAAAATATGCATGCCTGAAACATCACCTGCTCCAGCAATACAAGTTGTTCCTATTTGTCTGGATACAACTGCCGCATGAGATGTCATTCCACCTCGTGCAGTAATGATACCTTCGCTTGCTGCCATACCATGGAAATCTTCTGGTGTTGTTTCTTCGCTAACAAGAATAACTGCTTTTCCTTCGTCAGCTGCTGCTTTAGCTTTATCAGCGCTAAACATTGCAATTCCTGCTGCAGCACCTGGACTTGCGGGTAATCCTTTAGCGAAAGATACTGCTTTAACCTCTTTGCCATCGATCATTACTGTTTTTTGCTTTGAATTTTTCCATACGATTTGCGGAAATAGAGTGTTTTCTACATCTCTTGGAGTGACTCTACTAACTGCTGTTCTCTTGTCAATCATTCCTTCTTTTACTAAATCAAAAGCAATCTTTGCTGCTGCAACTCCAGTTCTTTTTCCAGTTCTAGTTTGTAGCATGTAAAACTTGCCTTGTTGAATTGTAAATTCGACGTCTTGCACATCTTTATAGTGCTTTTCTAGTTTTTCGCATAGTGCATCAAACTGCTTGTACATTTTAGGCATATCTTTCTTTAGTTGTGCAATTGGAGTGGGAGTTCTAATACCAGCTACGACATCTTCACCTTGAGCTTGTATGAGGTATTCTCCGAATCTTTCTTTCTTACCATCTGAAGGATTTCTTGTGAAAGCAACACCGGTAGCACTAGTTTGACCAAGATTACCGTAAACCATTACTTGGACATTAACTGCAGTACCATAATCATGTGGTATGCCTTCATGATTTCTATAATTAATTGCTCTTTCATTGTTCCAAGAAGAAAAGACAGCGTGTATAGAATCTTCTAGTTGTATCATTGGATCTTGTGGGAATTCTTCACCCAACAATTCTTTGTACAATTTTTTATATTGTAAAACTAATTCTTTCAAATCAGCATTAGAGAGTTCAATATCATCTTTTACTCCTCTCTCTTCCTTCATCTTTTCAAGAAGTTCATCGAATTTCTTTCTTTCTTGATATTTTACTACATCACTGAACATCATTATGAATCTTCTATAAGAATCATAAGCAAATCTTTCATCCTCAGCAATTTTAGCTAAACCAATAACAGCCATGTCATTTAAACCAAGGTTCAAGACAGTATCCATCATACCTGGCATACTGACTCTTGCACCACTACGAACACTAACAAGGAGTGGATCTGAATGATCTCCTAATTTCTTTCCCATTTTTACTTCTAGATCTTCTAAAGCTTTCTTTACTTGATCCATAGTGCCTTTAGGGAAAGTATTGTTATTTGCTAGATAATCAATACAATTTTCTGTAGTAATTATAAATCCTGGAGGAACTGGAACACCCAATGTAGTCATTTCTGCTAAATTGGCTCCTTTCCCGCCAAGAAGATTTTTCATTTCTGTTTTTCCTTCATCAAAGGAATAAACATATTTCTTAGCCATTTTTACGTTTTCTCCTAATTGTAAGCAATAATACATATGATTTTTTTTACTTTTAATTGCAATTCGTTTTCACAAAACAAAACTACAATCACTTATTCGGCAAACATAATCGGAATAAAAGAATTACTATTTAGCTGTTTAAAAAAAATGAACTAAATTTATCTATACCTTCAATCGTTAACAAAACAATCTCTAACCTTCACGTTTTGAATAACCATATTTCTCCCTGTATTTTTCCCAATTATTATTTACATCATCAATTATTTCTTTACTTATAATATGCTTATTAGCTTTATATTGTTGTTGAGTTTTGATGAATTCTTGGATTGACTCGACACTTTCTTCGAATCCTTTCAAGTCGAGTTTATGATATATTTTTCCGAGCTCTGATAGAGGGTCTGCTATCAAATCTTCATATTTCAATTCAATTATTTCATCTTCAGTCAGTGTTTTTTTACTTCTCTCATATTCTTCTATCATCTCTATGAAATTCATTAAAATTTTGGTTTTTATTTTCTTTTCATCCCATTTTTGTAAAGAGAAATAAGGTAAAAGCCTTTGAAATAGTAAAATTGAGGATGCATAGATTTCATATGGATTTCTATATAAATAAACAAACTTTGCTTTTGGAAATATATCTTTCAGCAGTTTTATTCTACCAGTGTTTGGTGGATTCTTTAGGATTAGTTGTTTTTCTCCATTAATGAAAGAAATTTTTTTGATGTAATTAACGTAATGTTTTTTCCATTCTCTTATTGACCTTTTCGATGATTTAGTGAATGTTAAGAATTGTGAGAAATAATCCATCCTTCTTGGAAAAACAAACACATGATAATAGCTGAATTTATTTTTTAGAGCCATAGCAAATTCTTCTTCACCTGGTTTACTAGCAATTAATTCAACATCATCCATTGGTCTTCTCTCAGGCAAACCAACTTCCACTAATCTTTTCATATAATCTGGTGCTACAAGATTACAATGAGGTGTATAAACATCCACATTTCTTGGATAGCCTTTAGTCTCGTCATTAGACAATAAATAATGTAAATAGGTGGTTCCCATTCGCCAATGCCCTATTATGAAGATTGGTTCCACTGAGATTTCATGTTTCTTAATTTTTCTACTGAATTTTATTTTCTCAATTAATCTTAGAGGAAAAAGGAAGAGATTTATATTAATCGTCATAACTAATCTGTACCAATATCTTGGGTGAATTCGGAATTTAGCGCGGAATAGCAATTTGATAATATTCCATATTGTTGATCCAATTAACGGTTCTCTTCTAGACATCCATTCTTTCATTTCATTAAGAATAGAGTTTGTAGCTAAAAAAAATTGTGATTAACAAACAAAAGAGAAATCATTTTTTGTTTGAATCTAAACTTTCACTAAATTAATAGAATATAGGATTTTCCTTATTTCATAATGTTTCCTACTAAATTTTTATATTTCAACTAAAATAATTTTCACTAGGTGTTCAAATATGCCTTACAAACGAATTGTCGTTGAAGTAATTTCTCAAGAAGGAAATTGTGCTGCTGGTCACAAAGTAGGTGATAAGGTTATCTTTGAAGATGATGAAGTAAAAGGTAGACTTTGTCATTCAGCTATGTACTCTTTATTACCAAAAATCTTCGCTATGAAATATGAAGCTAATTTTCCATGGTTAAAAGACAAAGATAAAGCAACTCATGCATGCCCGGATGGATACAATCCTGTCATTTTCCAAGTTTCTAGAGAAGAATACTACGAATAATTCTTGTTATTTTCTCTTTCCTTTCTTTATTAAATGTTTATAATTAACATTTAAAAAGAGACTTGTTATAATTATCTAGAAAATTTTACAGGAGATATGAAACAAAATGGCAATTGATTTTAATACGGAAGAATGGATTAAGGCATATAAAGACAAACTGAATAGTGACGAAGCTAAAGATTGGCAAGAAGCAGCTAGTGACTGGGAAGGAGATTTCTTATTTGTAGTAGAACCAGATGGTGGTTTGAAAGAAAAAATTATTTTTTATGTTGATTTATGGCATGGGGAATGTCGAAAAGTTGCTTATTACAAAGAAAGTGATAAATTACCAGAAACAGAATTTCAGTATATTGGAATATATTCAAACTGGATCAAATTGATAAATGGTGAAATTGATCCAATTAAGGGAATTCTGATGAGAAAATTCAAACTCGTTGGAAACAAAATGAAGGTTTTGCGAGCTGTAAAAGCTG
>JAUVZH010000383.1 GCA_030602675.1 Candidatus Heimdallarchaeota archaeon
TTTTCTAAACTTTCTTTGATTAATGCAGCTGTTGCTACAGACGCGAAACCCTTTCGTCTAAATCTTGGAGTTGGGTCGGTTATAACTTGAATCTCAAATTTGTTATCATGTATAGGCATGGATGATCCTGCCATACTTACAACATAATCACTCTCTTTAATGCAGTAACCAAGACCTTTAGTTTCAAAATACTCTGGTGTTTTAAAGAATGGCAAAAAACCTGGAGCAAGCTTTGGATTCAATTTTTGTATTGTCTTACTATCAACTTTTTCTAAAACAAATCCTTCTGGAAGTTTCTGTTCTAGTAATTCATTACATCTTTCAATTGATAGTTTTTCACTTGAAAATTGAGTTCTAGGATATGGAGATAAAATTAATTTATCCTTTACTAATTTCAACCATTTGTTATCAGGAAACAACAGCATCCTATTTTCTACAACATACATCAAAAGTTCTTCTGCATGTTCATTCTCGCTATCTCCAACTATAAATTCTAGAACTTTAAATGATAATAAAGCAATCTGAGGATTATCAATATTATCAACAAAAACATTCCCTTCTTTTTCTTTTAATATTGAATTGATCATAATAGTTAGATATTTGTGATTACTAAAAAGTGGTAAAAGATCTTCGTACTTCTCTTTTGGATATTCCACTATCATCTAACTCAAACCTAGAATTTACTCTATACTAAGAAGCTCTAATCAACTATTTAATTGCTTTTTAATGAGTTGAATACTTTATTTGTTTTTACAGTAATAACTCATTTCCAGTCTTTCTTTTCTGCCTCTCTTGATTTCACTTTATTTTCCGGATAAGCAACAAGTGAAACTGTTTCTCCATATTTAGTTGATGTTTTTCTCTCTCTAAATTTAACCAAAATAGGTATTCGTAAAGCTGCACCAGATAGTACGCCTGTTCCTCTCTCAAGATAAGGTAGTAGACCAATATACCTTTCTGCGAATCCTGCAAGGATATCCTTTGCAACAGCTAAATCAGATTGCTCAGTAATCCTCAAAATAAGTTTAGAGTTACATTGAGAAAGTATATCACGATCCAAACCACTAGGTCTTTGACTAACAATTCCTAATCCGGCTCCCATTTTTCTACCTTCTCGAGCAAACCATTCAATAGCACGTTTAGTTGGTGATTCACCAATTGGTATAAATCGATGTGCTTCCTCTATCAAAAGAAAAACTCTTTGAATTTCCTTCCTTTCCATTGTTCGTCTTAAACGATTCAAATAACTCGAGACAAATATTCGTCTTGCTCTTTCATCTAAACCTGGTTGTGAAACATCAAGAATTGTTATTACTTCTGGACCAAAATGCTTTCTTACACTAGCGAGATTTGAAAGGTCTCTAGCTTTTTCATTAGATTCTCTTCTGCGGTAATTGCTGTCATATTCTTGAATTATTGAACCAGTCAAATGACAGATTGAACCATCTAATTCAGTGAAGAAACCCATTTTTCTAAAAACTTCAAGCTTTCTTGTGATTGGTCTTCTACTACTGCCATCAATAATGTTATTCTCAAGACCAAAACCAAGGAAACCATCAATATCATAACAAACTGCATATCCAAATGAATCGCGTATTGCATACCAGGTATTCTCAATTTTTTCTTTTTGTGTGGATGTTAAGTCATACATAAAACTAAACATTTCAGAAGTTGATATTTCTGAAAAAAGCATTGTAACAGGTTCAATCTTGAGATTTACATCTAGCTTCTTGGACATTTTTTGCATAAGATCATGGTATCTTGGGAGATATCTATTGGGATAAAGAACATTAACAAAATATTTTGGTAGTGAACCCTCACCTTTTGGACCTGTTGTTTGAGATAAACCCCAGTATTCTCCATGTGGATCAACAAGCAAAGTAGGTAGACCGAATTCCGTGAATTCTTCAATTATAACCCCTGCTGCATACGATTTTCCACTACCTCTTGAACCAAAAATTGCCAAACTATCAGAACCTAAAGTGTTAGGATTTAATCTTACTACAATTTCTCCTGAATGTTCAGAGAAGAGACCTACATCCATGACTCCTCTTTCTTTTCCAAATACTGCAAGCTTTAACAATTCATCCCTGCATTCAAAAACCATAGATCCTGGTGAGATCCATGCATTTGGTGTTGATAAATCATCACCACTATGGGAGATGTTTGATACAAGTACAACTTCTATAACATGGAATTCAGTAAATTCCAACATTGAACGAGATTCTAGTGAACGTCTAAGACGATCCATCCAAAATTTTGCGTATCGCTCATCACTTAGCTGAGGATTTTCAGCTCTAATATTGGTTACTCTACCGATAATCGTATTACCATTTGCCAAAGGAATGCTAACAAAGCTACCTTCAACTATGTCTTCATGTTCTACATTTTCATCTAATCTAACAACTACTGTTCCTTGTTCCTTTGAAACCCCTAAAACAAATCCTATCTTCTTTGAACTTTTTGGCAATTTTGTAACCTACCAACTTATGTGAAAGTACTGTTCCTTAATTTAATTTTGGGAGATAGTTAAATAAACCCGTCTATTTTATGCAGAAAAAGTTTCACTTAAGAAATAAAGAAAATTGAAAATGATATATCATTTTCAATTTAATTATTTAAACCAATAATTGAAATACCATTTGATAAGATCAAATCGTATCTTCAATCTTTCTTTAAATGAGACAGAACTTGTGGTTTGAATGCAAGCTTCTTCACACGAATTAGCACAAGCTTCTCCACAAGCTTTTCCTAATGCTTCTCCAAGTGCTTGGAAAAGTCCTAAAGCAACAAGAAGAAGTAGAACTACTATAACAATGATAAATACTAAAGGTATGATTCCACAGAAAATTAACAATAATATATTTCTTCTTCTTTTTGGATTATCCTTTTTAAATGCCATTTTATCACCTAAAAATCAATGAAATAATATTAACAAGTTGTTAAAGCAAAAATAGCATATAAGATTTTTCTTTTTCCTATGATTTCTTAGCTAAATTCTCATAGAAAGAGAAAAAAAGTAGAATTGTTGTTTTCTACTTTAATATACTAAAGAGTGAATATATTATCCATTTAAGCAGATTTTTGGTGTTTTGTAATGATTCTATTGGCGTTATCTTGCCTGAACAGCAACCACTACAAGCATTTTCGCAGCATTGATCACCGCAGCCTTCACAACAATCTGCACACATTTGATTACAAGCATTTTCACAGCAGTTTCCACATGCATCATCACATCTTTGCGCACACTGTTGCTCACAACCCTCACAACAACCAGCACAAATTTGGCTTGCACAATTGTCAATACAGGTTTCAAATACTCCAACAATCAATAAACCGAATAAGACTATTGCTCCTATAATAAGGATAATAGGAAATACAATTCCAAAAATAATTATGTATGTCCATCTTTTTCTTTTACGTTTTCTTAGCTCTTCTTCTGTATAGTCTTCTTCAATAAATTCTTCAG
>JAUVZH010000062.1 GCA_030602675.1 Candidatus Heimdallarchaeota archaeon
GTATGGCATTGCTTACATATGCACTTCCATTTTCAATCTGCTTTGAATCGTCCATTACAAGCTCGTTAAAAGCATCTCTTGTACCTGAACCTGATTCTCTAACAACAACTTGAATTGTACCAGCAAGACCAGAAGCAGCTATTGCTGGATGTTCCCATTCAGTTATTGAACCATTAAAAATTGCACGTGCAACATCTAATGTCATATTTATTGGATTTGCTGAAGCATGAGTAATGATTGCTAATGCATCTTTAGCAATACTGATAGCAATTAAACTTCCATTAGCATTTGTTTGTTCTGTATCTTTGAATGGTCGAGAAGCCATAGCTATGTCAGTTTGTCCATCAATTAAAGCTGTTATTCCTGAACCAGTTCCTGTTCCTGTAACGGAAATTAAAACTCCGGAATGATATTGAGTAAAAGCTTTGTATGATTTATCAATTATTTTATAGACAGTAGTTGAACCTTCAATATTAACATAAAAAGTTTCATTTGCATTTAATGCCGATTTTGCTAGAAACCAACCGGATGTAGCAGCAATTGGTATCATGATTATAAGAAAAATGGTCCATCGATCTTTTTTCTTTGAAAACGACATAGTAAATTCAACCGTACTTTTAGCATCCATAAAATAGCATTTGGTATTAATAATTTTGTTAATAGACTATATTCGTTTCAATACAAGTATGTTATCTATATAGATAATTATTTTTAACAATAGATAGGTTTTAATGACTATAAATAGTAAATCAATTTATATTCACTGATAAAAAAAACAACTTGAGGAATAAAATTGTCTATTAAAAGAAAAATACAATTGACAGGGAGAGCTACATATACTATTAGCCTTCCAAGAGAATGGATTGATCGAATGAAATTAGAACAAGGTAATGAATTGTCAATCTTGGAACAAGCTGATGGTACTCTAATCATCTCTAAGGAATCATTGAATTTTTCCAGAGAACGAGAAGTGACAATACAATTAGAGAAAATCAAGGATATTTCAATGCTTGATAAAATTATAATATCAAAATATTTAGCAGGATATTCAAAAATCATTATTACATCTAATATGGAAATTAATCCAAAAACTAGCAAATTAATATCTTCAACAGTAGCTAATCTAATAGGCAGCGAGATCATTTCAGAGAATCCTAATGAAGTAGAAATTAAGGATTTAGCATTACATGGTGAATTTCCAATTGATAAAGCTCTAAGAAGAGCACATTTAATTGCAAGAAACATGCAAAAGGTTTCGATTGAATCTTTTGTAAATTCAGAAAAAGAGAATGCTAATGATATTTTTGAACGTGAAACATCAGTTGATAGATTATATTTTCTAATACGAAGAGAAATTGCTTCTGCACTTGAAAACCCAACGATACTTAAAGAACTCGATATGAAACCTCATGAAGTTCTTTATATTTATCCTGTAGCTAAATCTTTAGAAAAAATTGCTGATCATTGTGAAAGTATAGCTTATTGTTGTATAAATCTTAATGGTAAGAAAGTGGATGAGGAAACTAAGAAATACTTGTTGAAATATTCAGATAAAGCAATGGAAGTTCACACACAAGCAATACAAAGCTTCTTGGGAAGAAAAATTAATATTGCATTTAAAGCTATAAAAATCTTCGATGAATTGCAGAAAGAACTCTCTACTGGAAAATTGATAAGAGAACGATCTTCAGATATAGATATTGAGATTCAAGTTCAACATGTTGAAAGAGATCTTGAACGAATCTGTGGATATGGGGCAGATATAGCAGAAATGGCAATTGATAGAACGCAATAGCTGAAAAATGAAAAAACTAGAACTAATTAAAAAACTTATTCTATTTTTCCCCTTTTGCTTGTAACAACATATGAGCTTTCTTCAACAATATTGCACGCATGGTCAGCAATTCGTTCGATATATCTTGTAGCAAGAATTAGACTAACTCCAGCTCTTACCCATTCAGGTTTTTTTTCCATAATCGAGTTAATATCATTGATAATATCTTCATGGAGTTGATCTACTTTGTCATCTTGTTTTTGCCATTCTTTAAATTCTAGTGCTTTCTTGTTTATGAATGCCTGTGTGCTCTCTTGGAACATTTTTAGTGATAATTTTCCTAATTCTCCAATGTCTTTTATGCAACCATTAAACATTTTTTTATCACGATCAACAAATTCAGAGCTATGAGCTATATGAACTGCATCATGAGCACAGCGATGAATTTCATTGCCAATTTTTATGCTCGAGATTATGTACCTTAAATCACTAGCAAATGGTTGATGTAAAGCAAGGCTACTCATTGCAGATCCATCTAATGCATCAAAGATTGTATGTACTAGAACAAGATCATCTCGGAGGGTTTTGTATATATCCTCATCATCTTCTAAAAGTGCAATAAGACCATTATCTATCATTCGTGAAACTAGTTCTGAAAGATCGGAAACATGCCCAGACAATATGTTCATTAATTCTTTAAAACGAATAGTTCCACCAAACTTTTTTTTATCGTCCATTTCTATCAATCCTATATACAAGTTATTTTCTATATTGTTGTTTTTATCCAAATCTTCCAGAAATATATTCCTCTGTCATCTTACGTTCTGGAGAGCTAAATATTGCTTTTGTTCGATTAAATTCAATTAATTCTCCCAAATTAAAGAATGCTGTATAATCAGAAACTCGAGCTGCTTGTTGCATATTATGTGTAACAATAACAACTGTATATTCTTCTTTTAGTTTTGTAATAAGATCCTCAATTTTTGCAGTGGCGTGAGGATCCAAGGAACTACAAGGTTCATCAAATAAGATAACTTCAGGCTCAACAGATAAAGCTCTTGCAATGCATAAACGTTGTTGTTGTCCACCGGATAATGTCAAGGCATTATCGCCAAGACGATTTTTTACTTCATCCCAAAGAGCAGATTTTCTTAAACTACTTTCAATAACTGCAGGAAATTCATCAGATTTTACACCATGAATGTATGGTCCATAAGCAATATTTTTTTCAATAGACATGGCAAAGGGATTCGGTTTTTGGAAGACCATACCAATCCTCTTACGTAACTGTACTGTATCAACACTTTTATCATAAATATCTTGGCCATCTAGAAGAACTTGCCCAGAAATACGTGAAATGCTAATCAAGTCATTCAACCGATTTAAATCTCGTAAGAAAGTTGATTTCCCACAACCAGAAGGACCAATAATAGCTGTAACTCGGTTCTTGAAAATTGGTAAAGATATACCTGAAAGAACTCGTTTATCTGCATACCAATGTGAAAGTTCCACAGTCTCCATTTTAAGTTCATGTGTTCTAATTAATTCATCGCTAACAATATCTGGAGCATCAGTTAATTCTGTGGCAATTTTAATTGCAATTTCAGCTCTTTTTTGTTCGTTATTACTTTGATTATCAGTTAATTCGTCTTTGTCAGCATTAGACACAGATTTCACCACTATATAATATTCGATTACTAATGTGCTTTAAAATCTTTTATTTGCTTTTTTAGATATTGTAAATAGAGAAAATACAAGCAAATAGTAGTAAGTAGATAGCTTGTAATGCAATTATTCTAATCAAAATTCATGTGAAAAAAAGGCATTTAAAAAATATAATGAAGAAATGACTCTATCTATTTCTCACTAATGTAATTCTATCAAGAAAGATGTCTCGAATACATGAGAAAAAATTTAAGCTAAGTAATAGAGAGTATAAGTAACTCTTGTGAAAAAGATATTTCAAATATCTAAACAAGAAAGGCAGTGAAAATCAATGGCTAACGAATTGACTCTAAAAAATCTAAAAGTGAAATATAAAGTAATGTCCGTAAGACATTTACAGGAATTACAAGAAGATATAGACAAATTGGATCAAGAGGGAAAAATAAGCAAAAATAAAGTATTAAGAGGATATATTGGCAATTTTAAGTTTCAAGTTCAAGATGAATTTCAGAAAGCAAAATATGTCATTGCATTAGCATTAGAAAGCAAAGTAGCTTTAGTCAACTTCCATTATAATGGAGACATATATGAGGTGATGATTCCTCAGAATTATCTATCAACAGAAGTAACTGAAGAAGACATAAGCAAGTCTATTTTGAAAGATATAATAAAAGAACCGGGATATAGAGTTGAAAGAGTTAAAACCGTGCATCTAAAGCTATTAGCAACAAGAAGTGGGTTGGGAAAATATGGAAGAAATAATATTTGCTATGTTGATGAATTAGGAAGCTTAGTAAATCTGTTTTGTTTCTTTACAGATTATGATTTTAATGAGGATAATTTTCAAGAATCTAAAATGCTTGATGAGTGCAAAAAATGCTTTATATGCATAAATAAATGTCCTACACAAGCTATTTCTCAAGATGATTTCATCATTAACGTTGAGAAATGCATTACTCTATACAATGAAATTGAAGGAGATTTTCCCTCATGGATAGAAGCAGATACCCACAATGCATTAATTGGTTGTATGAAATGTCAAATGTATTGCCCAGCTAATAAAACTGCAATTAAGAATACTAGAAGGTTTGAGGATATAACTGAAGAAGAAACAAAAGTAATCTTAGAAGGAAAAGGAGAAAAAGAGATTGTGAATTCAATAGAACAAAAGCTAGATATGTATCACCCTTCTTACGTTAAATATTGCCTACCTATCCTTAAAAGAAATTTAAGAGTCTTATTGAAAGGAGCATTTTAAAGAAAATAGCAGACCTAGTGGGATTTTAACCCGAGACCTGTTTACTTTTTTCTATTGAGTTAATAAATAAATAGCTCTTACAGTAAGTATTGAAAAGTATTGAACAATAATCTAATTACTAAATCCTTTTACCAATAAAAAAAGACATTATTCAATGAATTTGATAGGAGGATTAGAATTAAATGGTAATTCGGAATAATAATGATAGCAAAATAAAGCAAAAGCACCGCAGACGATTTACAAGAAAAGAATTCCGAGATGCCTTACTCATAATTATTATTATTTGTGTTTTTTTGATTTTAATCAAAAGATTAGATCCAAATTTTGATTTTAGTCCTATTTGGTTCTGGGATTAGTAGATAAAAACGATAGTCCTCTTCCAATTGAGAAGAACCACCAAAAATATTTGGCAAGCCCGGTGGATATTAACCCACGACTATTCACGTAATCCACAAACAAATAAAAATACTATATACAAGTTAAAAACTTGGAAATGTTTGAAAAACCTTGTTAAAAGCGGCTATCAATTTTCCGAATTGCACTATAAGCGATGGGTGTGAAATGGGTCAACCAAAATCGATTAGCAATTATATTTGCTGATTCAAAATCTACTGTGCACCTAGTAGCTTGATGAGCGCGACCCCATTTGAGAATTTCATTTACCAGATGAGTTCCTAAACCATACCCTCTGAATTCTGGATTTGTAAAGGCAAAATTGATTGCAATGGTTTGGGGGTGGCTCAGAAGGTCAAAATTACTATTCCCAAGATTACCACGTATAGCGGCTATAATCTTTCCTTGATATTCGACAACAAAAGTCTGATGTATGTCACTGATAAAATCACTTAGAGGAGATGATTGATCAGATGGGGAGGATTGAAGAAATGTAGGACTTGATTGTAAATAAGAGCAAAAATTAACTTCAATTTGGAGAATTTCATGGTGATCTTCCGCAGTCATAGATCTAACAAGGAATCCTGATTTTAGAGGATCTGTTGAAATTAACTCCATTGACCGGATTGCATCTATGACCAAGAGACCAAATCCTAATGTGTATAATTGCTCTTGGATACTGTGATTATTAGGAAGATATGAAATGATATGATTTAAAACCCCTTCACTAACCCAATCTTGAGCAAGAGTACGGTAAAGACGGAAAAGCATGCGGTCATCGAGGTCAGGTATGTAATGCCCCCATAATGGGATATAGGATCCCTGTTCTTGACCTTTTAATTGAGAGAGACGAGAATAGCCAAGAAGGAATGCCACCAACTTATCTTTCTGGAAAGCTCCATATCCAGAGTGTCTCAAAAGAAAATCGTTTAGTTTAGAGGTAAGGAAGGTATCAATTGGAATTTGAGTAAATAAATCAGGAAAAATAATATTTGCTTTTTCACACTTTTCTGTAACTAAATGAATAATATCAGAAATATGATGAGGTGTTAAAGGTTTTATTTCAATCATTTGCGTCCATTCACCATTAAAATTAAACTAATTAAAGAGTTTATGATAAAATGAAAATTCCAAATAAAAAAAGTGATAAGAGATTTGTTCAACAATAAACTAAGTAGATCAGAAATTTCTTAAATAAAATTTGATTGAATGAAATTAATCCGGAATCCTAATTATAATGGCAGGCCGGTGGGATTTGAAACCTCAATTTAACTTTGAACGTTAGCTATATCTGATGAAAACGTAGGTTAGTGCCAGAAAATTTAGACTTTTAGTTTTCAATAAATTTATCTCCTCCCAATAAAGTAGTTTCATTATCTGACCATTTTTTTCTTTTTCAAATAAATTACTTGACTAACACCTAGGAATACTAGCATGGTCATAAAGACTGCAAAATCAATTTTGTTGTCTAATGTCATCAATGTGAACAAATTTATAATGAAATTGTCTTTCATCGAATCCATCCAAGTAATAGCCAAGAGCGTAGTAATGTTATTCTCATCAATCTCCAATCTAGTAGTATTATAGGTAGTCAGAACTAAAATATCGACAGGATTTTTAGGTGTGGTTATCAATGTTTGGTTAAAAGGAAAGATAATGGAATTACCAACTATACTTACAGAATTGTTATTCCTTTCAGTAAAAATAGGAATACCTGAACTATTGCAAATCCTATTGTATGATCCATTTGTCACACCAAAACCACTAATTCCTCCTGCAAAACATAAAGTAATATTGGATGAAGGGGGTATAGTAAGGTCCCAGTTTATATGAGTCCAGTTACTAATCCATCCCCAATTAATTAAACCATTCCAATTTATTATTATCCTATACCCATGAGAATGATCAAGAATTGGAGTGCCATTTAAATAGAGCTCTATTTGAGATGAAGAAACTTTATTGTTCAAAGACATAATGTCTATCGCTGGTTGTTTGCCAAATTTCTCAAATTCATTATCAACAACACATGCTACATCACCTTCATATTCGGTTTTTGGCAAAGGAATAGCAATTATTGAAGTAATTTGAGGTAGTATAACCAATCCAATAATAATGGCAATAGCTGGTAGTAATCGAAATTTCCTATTCAAGTAAATCCCCCAAACAAATTAAACTAATATCCTTAAATAAAATATAGTCCTAATTGCTAATGAATTTTTATTAGAAAACCACTTAATTTTCTCTTTAAAAAAGGAGATAAGACTGTTCAGCAACCAGTTTTTACGAAATACGATGCAAGTATATCGCTAACTAAAACATTTGCAACGAACCCTTAATTTTGAGCAGTACTATGATTAGATTAGCTGATTATTGTAGTAAGAAATTTTATTGAGAAAAAAATATGGATTGGCTTAAAGAGGTTGAATCGTAAATGGCAGGCCCGGTGGGATTTGAACCGCGGTTTGCTAGTTACAACTATTATACAAACAATAGTTTAAGTCTTTTTAACCTTGAAATATTTCATTTAATATATTGTAATTTGATAATTTTGATTGTAAAACTATATCTCTAGATTATGTTGAATATTATTTGATGTAAATTTTCTGTAAGATTCTCATCCTTATTTTTTCTAATAAACATTTTCATTTTTTTTATAGCTTTCTTTCTGATGATTGATTTTGAGATTTTTGCTAATAATTCATTTGTTTTGCTTTCAAATTCCTTTATATCTTTTGGATATGGATAAAATGATAAATACAAAAGAGCTGTATCTAAATATTTCAAAAAGTATTTTTCTCTGATTTTTAGATTTGAGCAGTTTGATACAATTTCTTGTCGTAATTGCATCCAAAATTCTAGTATTTCACTATCTCGAATGAATATGGGTTTATTTTTGTAGATTTTTTTCAATTCTTTATCAATAGATAATATTCTTTCCAAGGCAATCTTTTCAGATTTACCTACTACTTCTGCATGTAGGCATTTAAGTCTTAATAAATATGTAATTGTAGTCTCTTCTCCCTCAAGTTTAACAAAATTGTTTAAATAATCAAGTGCTTCTATTAAACTTTTTTTATCCTTAAAATTCGTACTAAATGACATATAATACTTATTTCTAGCTAAACCAATATAAACAGCTATTAAATCAGGATTCAGATCTAATGCTCTTCTATATTTTTCTATTGCTTTAATGAAAAAGCTCTTTTCTTTATTGGGTTTTCCTTTAGAGGAATAGATTCTGCCTTCTAATTCATATATATAACTTTCAATTTTTGTAGCTTCTTTTGCATTTATTTCCTTAACAAAAGGAAGTAGTACTCTTGATCTTTCAGTCAAATTTAAAATAGCATTAGATTTAGATTCCAAAGTTTCCCAATCATTGATTATACCTAACTGTGTGTCAATAACAGTATTATCAAAAAGAAAATATGCTTTGTTTAAATAACTGATTGGATAATTTGGTGAAAGAGTAATTGATTTATCATAATATTTCAAAGCTTCTTTAATTAAAGTTCTTCGCTCATTTATGGTAGAAATATTAGCTAACTTATGATAACAAGATCCCAAATTATTGGATGTTTCAAAAGAGTTTGGATTTAACTTTATTGACTTTTTAAAATAATCAATAGCCAATTCTATTAAATCACTATTCTGAATTAGCTTTGAAGATTTTTGTTTCTGAAAGTGAGTTAAATAACATAATCCTATTCCAAAATATGACCAAGGATTTTCTTTCAATTCATTTGCATAAACATAAATTTCCCTTGACTTCTCAATTTCATCAAAAGTTCTTGAAGCAAGAAATATTTTTTGAGCAATACCATTTATCCATTTACAAGAAAATTCTTTATTAGTTTTTACTAGATTTGTATTTATAAAATCAATCAAATCTACACAAAATGTAATTTCAGTATTTTTTTTCATTTCCAAAGGTATGCTCTCAATCTGAGCTTCCCAAATAAATAAATCAGTTTTATCCTTTCTTAACCATCCATAATCAATTAGATTTAAAAGTCGATCATTAAATATTAACTTCTTTCCATTATAATATTTTGAATATATTATTCTTAATAATGTAAGATCTAATTTTAATTTAAACTCAAATATCAATCTTACAGAATGTAAAATTCTTTTAGAGTTAATATCTAATTTCTTATAATAATTTAACCAGATATTCTCTAAATCGGAAGGTATTTGTTGTATTATCTCTAAATTTATCATAGATATTGAATTTTTTTCGCAATAAAATTTTAAATAATTGAATAATGAAACAACATAACCAACTGTAGGGAATTTCTGCATTTTTTACTTAAACATTTAATATATTAATTCAGAATTAGGCTCTAGTGATATTTTGAACGCATTTGAATATAAATCGATAATTTCAATTATTTTGTCATTATTAAGAATTGAAGTTGAAATATAAGTAATGTTCTCAAAAATTTTGTTATTTAGAATTCCTTTTTCAAATATTTTTTTTGTATCTTCTAATCTATAATTTCCTATAATCTTAAAAATTCCTTTATGTTGTTTACATTCAATGGCTATTTTTTCCAAATTATTAAGTAAATAATAATCATCGTTTACCTGAAAATAATTGGTAAAATTATCTAACAAAATTACTATGTTTTGGTATAATGGAAAATCAATTATATCAATAATTTCATTATTCTCTTTAGGTATTAAAATTAACATCCCTTTCTTTTTGAATCTGGTTTCTAAAAATCCTAATATTCTTATAGAAAGAGTAGTTTTTCCTGTACCTCTTAATCCTTTTATAAAGATGTTATCGAATT
>JAUVZH010000322.1 GCA_030602675.1 Candidatus Heimdallarchaeota archaeon
TTGTGATTCAATAATTATAGCCAAAAGAAACAGCATAAATTTTAGTTTGGAAGACAGATGTAATTGGATTTGTATGAATGTTGAAAACTGCAAATTAAAGAACATTGATACTGTAATTATGAATCCACCCTTTGGAATGAGAAAAGAAAGTATTTCAAGAGATCGAACCTTCATTGAAGTAGCATTGAGTTTAACAGAAATAGTTTACACAATTGTTCCTTATGCAGATAAAACTCGAGAGTTTTTCAAAGAATTTTGCAAGGAATTTGATGCTGAAATTGATAAAATAATCCAAATGGATTTTGAAATAAAACATCAATTTGAATTCCATAAGAAAGAGAAACATATGACAGTGGTTGATTTATATCGTATAATAAAATAAAAATAAACCAAATATTGTTAGCTTGAAATTGTATACGAATTTTCTTTATACTGCTTGATTAAAACAAGTTTTTTATCTCGAGACAATTTCTTGATTTCACGTTCCCTAAAAATAGCTTCTTTTTGATTATCTAATATTTCAACATAAGCGAGTTTTACAGGTCTTCTAGTTCTTGTATATCGAGCGCCATGTTTACCTTTATTATGTTGTGAAATTCTTTCCACTAGATCTTTTGTATAACCAGTATAAATTGTTCCATCTGAACAAGTAACCATATAAACAAAGAATTTCAAAGAAAAATCACCTGAAATTTACCCGAATCATCCTAAGAGCACCATTCACTAATGATAAAAAATATTTATAGTATAATAAAGCTATTTCATAAAAAGGAAACAAAACTGTGTAGTGCTGCTTTATGTCTAGAAGATTAAGCTTAAGAAGATCAAAATATGAGATTTACAATGAAATTCTAAATATTATTTATTATCAATCAGATTTGCCACTAACAAGAATTTCAAGAGCAGCTAACCTACCAGTTGATAGAGCAAAACCAATTCTAATGTTTTTACTAGCTAGAAATCTGATTTTTGATGATGAAGATGAAGGTTTGACCATTTATAGAATTTCACCAAATGGCGTAGAATTCTTAGAGCTGTTCAAAAGATTAAAAAAATTGACTCCATCAGATGATGATTTAGATGGAACTAGTTTATAAGAGAAATAAACTTAAATCAATTCTGCAAGTTTATTACAAGATTTCTTTGCAAGTAGAAAAATTAAACCTAGGTTAGCATCTGTTTTCGCAAGTACTGTTAATACTGCCCTTGAAGCAACATCAAGTAATATTATATAACCGTGGTCACCAAGAATTGAAATATTATTAATCTGACCTTTTCCCATTTCTTGAGTAACTCTTTCTGAAACTGAAGAAATAGCTGCAGTCATTGCTGAAATAAGATCTTCATCAGCATTACTATCTAGAGCAGAATCAATTGGTAAACCTTGAGCTGTAACTAAAAGACAGCCTTCAACACCATCATGACCTGCTTTAAGCTTCATCAATATATTATGTATCTGTTCGACTCTTGATGCCATGATTCGCACACACTTTTGCATGTCTCAGATTAGTATACTAAATATCTTTTTGCATATATGCATTTATCTAATCCAAACTAATAAATAATTAATAAATACTGATTAAAATTTTATGTATCAGACAAAAAAGCAACCTATAATAGTATTTAAAGATGATTTTAGTAAAAAAAGCTGAAGAAAAGATTTTAAATCATAATTTAATGCAAAAACAGTAATGTTTAACTTTGAGTTAAAATAGTAAAAATTACTCGTACTCTCACAATACAGAGGTGTGAAATTTGCAAATGAAGACAAGAAATTTACTTTGGGTAATATCCATTATTGCCTTTATTATCCTTGGAAATAGCTTAGCTATAAATGCAGTACAATATCAAGATATTAATGAAGAAATAACACCAGATCTATTTCATATTGGAATAGTTTATATTGATATCACTGTATCTGAAACAGAATTTACTCCTGCTGAATTTACAGTGAAAGAAAGCGCAACTGTAAACATAACAATAGAAAGTGCAGATTTAGATCACACATTTTACATTAAAGAGTACGATATTAATGTAACAATTGCAGCTTTAGCTACTGAAACAGTAGAATTTGAAGCTAATAAATTAGGATCATTTACTTATTCATCATTAAATTGCTCAGAAACAGGTACAATGAATGTTGAAGACCCTTACGTACCTGATATGCCAAGACCAGAAGATATCCAAATCTTCTTTGATTTCAAGCATAATTCAAATGCAACTTATACTAATCTAAAATATTCATCTATAGGAAATTGGACAACTACTGATAATGACTTTGAAGTAAGAATAAACTATGAAAGTTTCATTACAGCTGCTGGTTTAGAAGGGGCAGATATCCTAATTATACTAGAGCCTGATGTAGACTTTACAGATGATGAAATTATAGTTATTCAAGACTACCTTGATAATGGTGGGGGTTTAGTGATTGCAGGATCATACGATACAGCATATACAAATGCATATGAATTTACACGACCATTCGGATTTGAATTCAGTAATGCCACTGCGAGGTTTATCAATTCCACAGATTTAAGTTATCCAGTGGGTGAGAATAATACTCTATCAGAATTCTTGATAACTGAATTACTTGACCATCCGCTAACCACCGAAAATCAATACGTGCCACTTACAGATGATACAGTTAGTAAGTTGAAATATATTGGAACTCTTCTAAATTATAATGTATCTTGGATTGAAGAAAATCAAGTGAAAACTAACTTAACAGATGATATTATGATAATTGATAGTTATGTTTTTGCTAATGGAAATGAAACGATTTTTGGTGATATAGATCACGATATTACTGTAGGAATAAATGAAACCATTGGAGTCAATAATACATTTATTGTTGCATCAGAGAACTCAAAAAATGGACGAATAGTTGGAATTGGTTCAGCTGAAATATTCAATAACACAATGGTTGGACGACATTCCTTCAATGATGCATTCTATCAAAGAATAATACAATGGGTAGGAAAAATGTATGCTGTTATTCAAAGTGACGACTTTCAATTAAGTACTCTATCCCTTAATAGGGGAGGTTTAATAGAAGCAAACCTATCATTGACTGCTCAAAATAAAACTATCGTTGATTCAATAAATGTCACACTAAAAGTCTGGCGTACTGAAAAAATTGCTTATACTTTATACTTGAATCCTGTCAACAATTCCTTCTTTGAAGGCACAATTGAAACTCAAGAAATAAGAAGAGGAACTGTTTACATTAATGTACTATCGCATAAAAGAGGGTATGGTTATAACATCACTAATGATATCTATGTTGAAATTTTTACTGCAGAAGCAGAACCATTACCTGTTCCAATACTCTACATAATTACCTATGTCATATCTATTGCTATAGGAATTATCGCCTTAACATTCTTCTATATTAAAGTAGTTAGAACATATAAAGTTGAGACTGCTGTTGAAGATGATATTGAAGAAGTAGAAGAAGACGAATCAGATGTTGACTTAGAAGAATACGAAACAGATGAAGCTGTTGAAGAAGATGAGACTGAGTAATGAACATTACTCATCAATTCCTTTTTTCTTTTTTTTCGAATTGTATCATACCATAGAATTTAAAGAGCTTAAATCATTTAAGAATTAATGTTAAAATTAATGGTTGGCTGGGGATGAAATCTCAAATAAATCAACTGAAATCTGAAGCTGAAGCAAACTATAGTGCTAGTAGGTGGGAAGATTCCGCAAAAACCTATGAGCATCTTGTCGGTTTAGCACAAGATAACAATGATTTAGAGCTAGCAATCGAATTTGCTATCGCAGCAGTGCGAGCTTGGAAACATTTACCTGATAAAGAATCAAGAAATAATCGTCTTTATCAAGCAATTGGCATTATAGGTCTAAAGAAAGCAGCACTGGGATTTGAATCAGTTGCTAAGAAAGCAGAAGAAGATAAAGATCTAAAAGAAACTGCTGCAAATTACGAAGAAGCAGGCTCAGGTTACAGTTTAATACAAAGCTATGATAAAGCAAAAAGCTGTTTTGAATCATCTGTAAAATACTTTGAAAAATTAAGTAAAGATGCAATGGAGAAGAAAGATTATGAAACAGCCATACACTTGTTCGATAGAATAAATAATGTATATGATAAAATATC
>JAUVZH010000179.1 GCA_030602675.1 Candidatus Heimdallarchaeota archaeon
ATAAAGGATGCAATAGCTAAGGTTGATAAAGGAGAAGCTAAAACAGCTATAATAATGAATTCAACAAAAGCTACCCAGGTACTTGATGCATCTAAGAAGAATGAAAGAATGCCACAAAAGTCAACAGATTTCTATCCAAAAATGATTTCTGGTTTAGTTATGGAAGATATTACAGAAGGAGAAAAATTGCTGTAGTAATGCTACAGTGATTTAATTTTTCTTTTTTTAGATATCTTTTTGAACTGAAAATTCTTTCTAAAACAAAATCTTAAATACTCAGCAATACGGAGAACGAGTAGTATAAATCAAAAATAAGAAGGGAACATCATGCCAGTTGAAATCAAAGACTTATCAAAATTAGACGAAATAATTGCTCAAGCTACTGAATGCAGAGTGAAAAGAATTGGTGATATCGTAAAAATGAAATTCCGAACCAAAAAAACACTCTACACTATCAAAGTAACAGTAAATGAAGCTGAAGCTATTCGAGCAAGAATTTCAATGCCAATTATTGATCTCTAATTTTAGAAAAAGTAAATAGGTATTCCCACAAAGGGAATGCTACTATTTATCTTACTATTTAATTAAACCTTGGTATTTAGTTAGTTGTTTTACAACATCATTTTGATTCATATCGATATTGCAATATTTGCATCTGATTTTTAGTGGGTTTATACTCTTAACATAGTAGGTTTGTTTTTGAGGTTCTCGTGCATTTGTGATACATCTCGGATTGATGCATTTAGGAAAGCCAATGACAATCTCCGGTAATTCAACTTGGAATTTATTGACAACTTTGTACTCCTTAATTTCATTTATAGTTGCATTTGGACTTATCAAAGCAATCTGATTAATTTCATTTCTCTGGAGAAAACGTTTCTCAATCTTAACAATATCTTTCCTAGCACTCTTCTTACTTGGAACATTCATAGACAATGTTGCAACCGTTCCTTCTGTTCCAGTTATTCCAAGCATCTCGAGAACAATTAGAGCCATTCCTGCATTTACATGATCGATAACTGTACCTTCTTTGATTTTAGAAACTTTTAATTCGTTACTTGACAATTCATATAACTCCTAATCTCGGCTTTTTTTGGTAATTAGATTTTACCTCCAAGTATCATGTTTAGTAAAGCCATTCTTACTAAAACTCCATTAAACATTTGTCTGAAGTATACAGCATGTTCGGTTTCATCTATATCATAAGAAATCTCGTTAATTCTTGGTAGTGGATGTAGCACAGGAATAGATCCTTTAGCGTTTTCTAGTAACTTCTTCGTTAGAACATATGCATCTTTCACTTTTTCATATTCACTCTCTTGTGCAAAACGTTCTTTTTGTATTCTTGTTATGTAAATTGAGTCTACTCTTGCTATGACTTCACTTAATGATTCGACTTCGTGAAATTCTATATCAGCATCTGTTAGGTCTGATTTTATTTCTTCTCTGATCTTTAGTGATGGTGGTGAAACAAAATCAATTATCACATCTTTATATTTCGAGAGAGAATAAGCTAATGAATGCACAGTTCTGCCATACTTGAGATCACCAACCATTGCGATTCTTTTACCTTTAATTTTTTTCAATTCTTTCTTCAGAGTGTAAAGATCTAACAATGCTTGTGTAGGGTGTTCCTCTGAACCACTACCACCATTGATAATTGGTATACTTGAAAATTCTGCTGCTAAACGAGCAGAACCCTCCATTGGATGTCGAATTACAATTATATCCGAATAATTCTCAACAGTTCTAATAGTATCTGAGAGACTTTCGCCTTTTGCTGCTGAAGAAGATTTTGGGTCTGAAACAGTTATAACAGAACCTCCTAAACGATGCATGGCAGCTTCAAAACTCAATCTAGTTCTAGTACTTGGTTCTAAAAAAAGAGCAGCCATGATTTTGCCATCAAGAGGTTTCTTGCCAGAATGAATGATTTTTTCCATCTTTTCGGCTTCTTGCAAAATGAGATCCAAATCTTCTTTGACTAAATCTCTTATGGAGACTATACTCTTCCCAAGAAATGATCTTTCAGTCATATTATCTCAAGAGTTAAATCAGTATCTCATTGCTAAAAAGTGTTACCTTTATGCTTCACTGTATATTGATAAAAAAGAATAAGATAACCCACAGGTAATCTGTGGGATTAAACAGCCATAGTTGTCGGTGAGACGCCAGCTCCACCTGGTGTTGCTTTCATGAACCGCCGTACATAATTTCCTAAACCTATTGAAGTAAGGAAGTACCAGCCAGTAAAACCCATCCAAGTGAGATTTCCAAAATATTTGAGATTCTGTATTATAATCCAAATCTCTGGAAATCTGAACGGCATCCACGCAACAGGTATATTCAGAAATGCTGATCTCATTAAGAAGAAAACCATTGTTATTGGAACAAACCAAATCAACATTGGTTTCATTTGTTGAATCATCATTTCGCTTTGTATTTTCTTAATATATTCTTCTCTTCTCTGGACTTTTTGCCATAGCTTTTTATCTGCAGTATCCATAGCTCTTTTCTTATTATTACCATGAACCTTTATTTCCTTTTGATGTCGACCAATTTTGTCAACGTCGATTAAAGCCCGAGTGAGTAAACTCATCAGAACTGCAATTATTATATTGAAGAGAATTATAAAATATGTAGATCCTGGAATATGAAGAACTCCGATTGCATCAAAGATTTGTGCAAACCATGCTCCAATGGGATTTAACCAGCTTAACCAACCCAAACTTATGTTCTCCTTGTTTTTTAATTACCGTTACTTCTAATAAATAGTTGGAATATAGTACTTAATAAAAGATTTCTTATTAATCAATAAATAAGGAAAAAAATACTTTTCGATATAAAACTTAAAGAAAAATGTGAGGTATCTGATTATAATATCAAGTAGAAAATAAAATTTATAACTCCATTGTAAACACAAGATTCAAAAATAGTAAGAAATCCGCTTATTATTAGTAAGATCGTAAAGGATCAGTGAGACCATGAAACCAAGTGAACGCTTCGCAAAAAAAGTTTGGCGAAAACCACCAAAAAGTCCATCTAAGGGTCATATGGTGCCAAATAAATCTGGTTTAGGTAGATGTGCAATTTGTAACGAGAAAATTACCAGTTCTAAAAGAAAATTATTACGAAGAAATTTCAGTCCTGCAAAAGGCACTGTCCGATCTAACCGACCATATGGCGGTTACATTTGTAACAAATGTTTGAAACATCAAGTAGTAAAAGAAACTAGAGCTTTACAATAGGGAATTAAAATCATTTTCCTCGCTCTATACTAATTTTTCTTATATTTTTTGATTATTTAATTTAGATAGGTGTAAACAATGGAAATTAATGTACCAGAAGGAATCGAAAAAATAGAGATGTATCTTGTTGAAGAGAAACATATTGCTGATTTTCTTGGTAGTGGCAAGGTTGCTGTTTTATCAACACCATCTATGATTCTTATGATGGAACAAACTGCTATGTTAGCTGCTCAAGAACATCTACCAAAAGGATGGATAACTGTTGGAACTCGAGTAGATATTAGACATTTAAAAGCATCTAAAGAGGGAGCAGAGATAAGAGTGATTGCTAAACTAATAACTGTTGATAGAAAACATCTTGTTTTTGAAGTTTCAGCATTTGATGGTGAACATGAAATTGGTAAAGGTATACATGAACGCCATGTTGTTAATAAGGAAAAATTTATACAAAGAATACAATAAATGAAAAAAAGAAAGGTAGGAATACCTTCTATTTCTATTTTTATTCAGTTGGTTGCATACCATCAATTAAGACAATTATAACTGACATGCCTATCGGTATCAGAACATAGGTTAATAGAGTCATTAAAACTGTTCCTTGATTGCCTGAATCTGAAGCCATGATTGCTAACACTGCAAGCATAATGACAAAGAAGATTGGAGCTACAACTCCAATAACTAAGAATAGTTCTGCAATGACACCTAGACCTTCAATAAATTCTTTCTCTTCTCTGATTTTTTCTCGCATTAATGACTTTGTTTCATTTGTTAGGTAAGCAGTCATATCACCACCAGAGGTGACTACAGAAACCAATCCTTCAAGAAAAGCAGAATATACTTTCGAAGGAGAATGCTCAGCAGCAAATTCCATTGCTGAAAGTAAATCATAACCAAGAAGTTCAATATTTCTTGTTATTTTTTCAGCTTCCTTGGCTATCTCTAACCGAATATTCTCATTAGCTAAAGCCATAAAAGCTTTATCTGGTGCAACACCTGCAGAAGCCATTGCTGCTAAAAATGAACTTGCTGTTGGAAGAGATGACTCCAAAGCTCTTTTGCGATTATTAGCTACATAACTTGGATAAATGTAAAAACCAATCATAACTGCTAATGGCACAAGAATACCTACTACAAGTGCTCCTACCCATACATTAGCATTGAATTCAAGATTAACAGCATAAAATATGCCTATACCAACAGGAAATCCTAGAATAAGACCAATAATTGTTGTAAGAACTGCTGTTGCCAGATACATTCTCAAGCTGACGTCCATACCAGCTTTTTGTAAAGTTTTTCCAAGCTCACTAAATCGAGGTAACAATGGTTCAAGAATTCTGCCAAGGCGCATATATGCTATTCTTCTGAATGATTTACTCATTGAATTTCCTTCCTCTTTAATTCATAACTTTTATACATTTAAACTTTCATGATTTAGCAAAATTGAAACTATTATTGCAATCCTCTCTTAGCTCGTTCATATGTTTTCTGTGGATTACTATAATATTCTCGAATTATTGTTGCTACATCTTGCCAGTGTCTGATTTTCTTCTTAACCATCCAGCGGAGAACAACTTTTCTCTTTTCAATTTCATCCCAGCAATCTTGGTCTGACCAACCTAATTGATCTCTAATTCTTTCAACAATATATGAACGACCATAGAAAGTGAAATTATCTTCTCGAGGATTCCACTTGAAGACAGGATTTGTAAGTAATTCATTTGTAACAGGATCAACACCCGCTATTTCTGTTACAGCTACAGTCCTTCTCATGAATTTTCCACCAAGTCTTACTTTAGATTGAACACATACAATATCTAATGAACGTAGTAAGGTTCTTGGGATGTTCATAGGTTCTGATTCTAACCTGTGAATAACTGATTCTACTGAATCACCGTGAATTGTTGCTAAACCAAGATGACCTGTAGCCATAGATTGGAACAACATGTAAGCTTCTTCACCACGGATTTCACCTACTAGAATGTAGTCAGGTCTTTGTCTTAGAGCAGCTTTAAGAAGATCAAACATAGAGATCTCTCCTCTCTTTCGACCATCCTTTTCAATACCACCAAATCCTAATCTCGCAACGGATGGTATCCAATTTTCATGGGGAAGATTAACTTCAGCGGTATCTTCTATAGAGATAATCTTAGCGTCTGGAAGAATGAACATTGAAATACAATTTAGTAATGTTGTTTTACCTGAAGCAACTCCACCTGCAATCATAACTGAATGACGATTCTCTATAACGAACCAATAAAATGCACCAATCAATGGATCCATAGTATTTAACATAACTAAATCGGTTATAGTCATTGGATCTGATCTGAATTTACGAATGGTGAAAGTTGATCCTCGTTGTGTGACTTCTTTACCGTAGGTAATGTTAATACGACTGCCATCAGCTAATGAAGCGTCAACAATAGGATTAGCAACACTAATATGTCGACCGGATCTTTGAGCTAATTTTATTACAAAAGAATCCAATTCCTCAGCATCATCAAATGAAATATTTGATGGAATTGATTCATGCTTTCGGTGCCAGACATAAAGAGGTACACCAACACCATCACAAGAAATATCTTCAATCATATGATCCTTTAGCATAGGTTCAATTTTACCAAAACCTAACAAGTCTCTCTGGACATAGTACAAAATACGATCAAATGATTCTTCTTTCAATTTCAAGTTGTAATCTTTAACGATATCAAAGACCTTTCTTCTTAGATATTCTGCTGCACGATCCTTTTCCTTTAGTAGGGAGAAATCAACATCTAATTCTTCAATAAGAATTTGTTTTATGATTGCAAATTTCTCTTCTTCGTTCTGCTCTAAAG
>JAUVZH010000221.1 GCA_030602675.1 Candidatus Heimdallarchaeota archaeon
GCCGCTTTTTTAGCATTGAAGTATTCTATTAATTGCATCCCAGCAATACGACCGACAAGACCTTGTCCTGGGAAGCATTGTATTAGTACTCCATCTTTCATTTTAAAGTCGCGAATTGTTTTTACTATGGTATTTGGGTAATTTCCACTCATTTTTACACACACTAATATTTCATTTGTAATATAACTAGGTATTACATAAATAAAATGACTAACTTTTATGAATTGAAATAGGGAAAAGTATCAGTAAAATATGAAAAAAACAGGGATTTAACCCGTTTTGACTATTTCTACAGAACGTGCACGAGGATAGGTTCTAACCCATGTGGCTTTACATTCATCACAAGTTAATCTTAAATCGACCTTTGTTGAGGTTTTGGAAGCCATCTTAAGTTGAGAAGCAGCTTTCTTGGAATATTTTCCTTTATTACCTGATCCTCTTTTATGTCTTTTAGCGCGTCTAGTACCTTGTACAAGGCCACTACCACGTCGACCGCCTTTTTCTTGTCTAACGGTTTGAGTAGTATGTTTATTGCATTTTTTACAATAGGTACGCATTTTCGCAGGGATTTTGACCATCGTATTCAATCTCCAGCTTATTCTCTTCAGCAATGATTTGGCACAATAAGCTTGTATTTAAAAGTTAGCATGAAAAAGGATAAATGTAAGTTGTTTAATTTTCAATAATAAAATATAATTTGTGAAACTACAACATCTATATTTACATCATAATTAGCAACAGCTAGAGGTTTAATAAATGTTAAAGCTGGTTCTGATGGGTTAAAGCCAACCGAAACTATTGAACCATCTATAAAGAAATCATCATCAATATTAGCACTGGTTGAATATACTGTTCTTGTATTATTATAAGCTAATACCAATTCATGATAATCATGAAAACTGAATTCTACTCCTTTAATGTCTATTTGTATTAAATTAATGATTACAGATAATACGTTATTTGTTTGATCAAACCAATAGTAAACTCTTGCTCGGTATTCTAGCTCTATCTTCATTGCTTTTTCATCTGTACGTGATAAGGTGAGATTTGTTAAGCCTTGGTAAGTTAAACCATCGTCTGATCCATTTATGAAGAAAGTATTTTGGATTTTAGGTCCTTTAAGATATCGATGTTGCCCTACATCGAGGATTACTCCCCTTCTATTTTCAAGTGAATATGAAAACGCACCCAATGCAGAGAAAACGTATGACCCAGTAAATGTTCCTGCAGTATTACTGTACTGTAAACTAACATTTTTTCCTTCATCATAAAAGAAGGTTCCATAACTTGGATCAACTCTTATGGTTTTTGTTGTTCCTTCTCCTTTTCCATATATATCATAAATCGATTCATCAATATTCAGCATATATAATGTAACACTGTTTATTGCATGTGTTGTTTGAAATCGTCTGTAAGTAGGATAGAGATAGCCCCACACAACTCCTATCGCAGCTGTAAATAGAAAGATCATCATCATAGCAGCCAGAATTTGAGAAACAGCATTTTTATCTTTGAACATTTTTTTAATTCTGGTTCTTTTAAGTTTCAATCTGGCAAACTCCTATAATGCATATCCAGCGATTTCATTCAAAGTTTATACTTATTGATTTGCTTTCAAGTTTATATAATCTTTTGTTTGTGAAAATTTAGCTTAATTCTTCTTTCCTAAAATCATAGCATGGTCTCTTTCTAGAGGATGTAAGTCTATAGCTTCAATGATTTCAAAACCCTCATCTTCTAAGATAACCATTTGTTGTTTGTAAATAATTGAAGGATTTTTGGTTGAACTTATACTTCTTGCTTTAATTGCTAGTAAGATATGTCCCCCTTTCTTCAGAAAGGCATTAGCATTATCAGCCATAATTTTCGCTTGATCTGGTTGTGCAACATCACAATATACTACATCTACTGGATTAACCAAATATTCATAGTTCTTGGGATATCTTGCATCTTCTAAAATCGGCGACATATTTAGACGTTTTTCACATAGAAAGACTAAATCTCTAATTGATCTAGGTGAGAATTCAATACAATATTCGAATCCCTTTAAACCAATGATATCAGAGATATGACTTGGAGTTGTTCCAGAAGCAGCACCTAAATATAGAACATTGCTACCTAGAATTATTGGTACTTTCTTTAAACCTTTAACAATGGCAGCTGCGAGCTTTGATCTTGTTGGGTCCCATAAGCGATATTCTTGCTTACCTAGTGGAATTAAATCTTCACCATAAACTCGATGACCGGGGGTAAAATTCAATGTAGCGATTTTTCGCACTCCATCCGGAAAGATTATATGATAAATGCCTTCAAAAGATTTGTATTTTTTAACTTCCATTTGTCAATTCACCTTCTATAATTCATCTCTTCTTCTGATAGCTACCTTTGCTCTTTTTTGAACCAGAAGGTCTTGGTTTTCTAGCACCACCTTTTGCAAAACTTTTCATGGGTTTTGGTCTCTTAGGTGGTCGACCAGGAGGGTCGGGATACTTGATCTTAACTTCTTCTATTTTTCTACTTAATTCCTTAGCTAAATCCTCAGATTTATCGTCAGCTTCAAAATAATCCATACGGGCTGCAATTGAAAGTCTTCCAGATAGCACTCGAGCAATTTTTCCTCTAAGCCACCACTTAGCTTGATTTAATCTTGGATCTTGAAAAATAATACCATGTTTTGGAGGAGGTGCACCTGTTTTAATTGTTCTATAGAGAGCCTTCTCCGCACCCAAAATTTGTATTTTACTGGAAGGACATAATGCAAGATTTTTCAGAGAGCCTGCTAGTGAAATTAGCCTTGCACCTAAAAGTGGACTAACAACTCCACAAATATTTGGTGCTACAGTTGTCATAGCTTCCTCCATCCATTTTTCAAGTGCATGTCGACGCCTGAATAAATCAACAAGTGTTTTTGCTTGTTCGGTAATTATTATCATATCTTGTTCGAGCAAATCAGAACCCATTGAAGTTTCGCGTGATGCCAAAAGTGCTTCTGCTTTTTTATCTGGAAGTTTGATTTCATCTACAAGTAATTTTTTGTCAATGTTCATCTTATCTCCAGTTTTGCTTACAATGATAGCAAAAGTATTGTGATTTTCAATTGCATCAACTAATTCTGGAAAATGCATACCATAAAATTCCCTTAACCTATTAGAAAACAGATTAGTTGTTTTATCTGTATCATCTATTGTTTCTATAGCATGAACAATCAATCGATCTCTCTTTTCAGCTGCTGCTCTAACTCTTTCTCGAGTTAATGCAATAGATGTTTCTCTGAGAAACTTCAGATAATCTTTCTCGGTTTTGAAGACACCCATATTTTGTATATGAGTAATTATCTCCTTGTGGAAGTTTCTAATAATAGGATTCTGGAATTCGCTAATTACTTGAAATCCTTGAGATGAAAGGATTCGATTAAGTTTTGAATCTGTAACAACAATATCGTCTTTTTTGTGTTCTTTGAGGATTTCATCCAATTCTTTGGGACTCTTTCCTGAATCAATAGCAGATAGCTTCTTTGCTACGAGTTTCGGATCTAACTTAAAGTCTCTAGTATTAATGATATTTCCATCATCATCTAGAATGAAAGGTCCTATTAGCGAAATTGTTAAGTAAATTTTCATTATCCTAACTCCAAATCATCAAATAGACTTTGATTTCATTTGTTAATGTAAATATTCCGATGATAAGCAATTAATTTACTTTTTTATTGGTTTAATCAGAATTTACTGATTCAGTAACATATTCAGAAATTTCGGAAGACTTTCCTCGCATTTTCCAGCTATGAAGCAATCAGCAATTTGAACATGTTCAGTTTTTTCTTTGTTAAATATTATAATTTTTGCACCATTTTTCTTAGAGATATATGGTAATGTAGCTGCTGGTACAACTTCAGCGCTTGTACCAACTATAAATACTAAGTCAGCTTTTTTTGCAATATCAAATGCCTTATTTATCAATTCATGTGGTAGTTGTTCATTAAATAGAACGACATCTGGTCTCAACATACCTCCACACTTACACATTGGTGGAATCTCTTTTGGGGGTTCTGTATAAATTTGCTTCTCATTGCACTTCATACAACGAATACGTGTGATGTTTCCGTGTATCTCAAGAACATCCTTTGATCCAGCTTTTTGATGCAAACTATCAATATTTTGAGTGATTATGTATTTGCAGAATCCATGGTCCTGCAGTTTAGTAATAGACTCATGTGCTGGATTGGGTTTTGCATTTAAAATAAGATCAATCCCTTCAGCATAGAAAGTCCATATCTTGGTTGGATTTTTCAACCATGCATCAATTGTGGCAACTTCTTCAAAATTGTACTTTTCCCATAGACCATCTTCTCCTCGAAATGTAGGAATATTAGAAGCTCTCGAAATTCCTGCTCCTGTAAGAACATAAGCATTAATTGTACCTTTACGTTTTAGCTCTTTCACTATCTTAATGCATGATTCCATATCTGAATTCATTATTTCTACACAAGAAGAGTATATCATTTCAAATTAAAATGCTTTTGCGGGAAAATGAAAAAGAATAAGAAAAAATCCCTAAAGGGATTTAATAGTAAAGAGAATTAACCTTTGAATTTGAAGTAGATAGCCCCATGAGGACATGCATCTAAACAGGACCCACAATTCGTACAGTTGGTATCCCGCACTCTTTCAAACGAGTAGTCAAGTATAGGTACTTGCATTGCACTCTTCTCACACATATCTTCACAACTACCACATCGTGTACATCTTGCAGGATTTCGAGCAATTCCTATGAGACTGTATTTTGCGGTATATCCCATTGTATAACCAATTGGACAGATATACCTACAGTAGAATCTTGGAATAAAGATGCTTAATCCAACAACTGCAAGTAATAAGATTATTCTAAAGTAGAACATGAATTTCCAATCACCAGCTACGAAGTCTTCATCTCCGCCTGGGTATTGTTTCCAGAATATCATGTAATAGAACATTACAAATAAAGTTGCTGCAGGATTTAAGGGAGTCCATGGTTGCTTAGCAAATGCTCCGAACCCTCCGGCAACACTTTCACCTATTAGTTCTTTGTAACCTAGAAATCCAGCGATAATAATTATTGACCAGAAAACGACTGCACGTATATCTCGCAATCCTTTGTTTAATGGTTTTGAAACCTTTAACTTCTTAACTGGTACCAATCTCATTAAATCTTGGAAGAATCCGAAGGGACAAATCCAGCCACATAGCATTCTACCAAATATACCACCAATTATTAAGCATACACCAAATATTAAGAATGGAAAATAGCCAGCAGAAAAAATCTGTTGAAATGCATCAAATGCTCCAACAATAGTAGTAAATGGAGCAGCTGCTGGTTGATTAATTGGTAAGGGTATATAGGTCCAACCTAAACCAATCAATCCACCGTTGATTAGTACAAAAGAAA
>JAUVZH010000078.1 GCA_030602675.1 Candidatus Heimdallarchaeota archaeon
CTGAAAGTGCTGTTGAAATAGCCAAAAAAGCAAAAATAATTTCCAAAGATGAATTAGATAGATTAAATCTGGTCGTTGAACCAAAACAAGCAATTGAAAAGTGTCTAAAGATAGCATAATAACCGAAAGAAATAAAGGATAAACCAAAACTGGAAAGCATTAGTTGAGAATATTGATTATAAAATATGTCTAAAAAAGCAGGGTGTGACAAAATAAAATGCAAGTAAAAATACTGGAATACGATGAAGATAAAGAACTAACAATGGAAATTCTAGGAGAAGGTCATACATTTGCAAACTTGATAAGAGAATTCTTGAGTGACGCTAAAGATGTTGATTCTGCGGGATATATGAAAGAACATCCTTTTGTTGAAAAAGCAAAACTTGTAATAAAAGCTGTTCCAAAAAAGAAACTCGACAAAGCTGTACGAACTGCTTGCAGAGACCTTACAAAAACTGCAGATGATTTTTACAAACTTCTCGAAAAGGCTGCTTAAGGTTTTATCATTTCTTATCTATTTAGAATCACTTATGGTAGTACTATTTCGAATTATTTTTAGAGAAATACCTAATTATATTGTCATAGGTTAGTTGCAATAAATGAAAGATAACAAAACTTCTGAATCACGAAAAAATGATTTGCGAAGGATAATGAGAGATCATGGCTTAGCTAAATTTGGTGATGCATTAACGAATTTTCTATACTCTCGAGCAAAAACAAATGTCGTAGGAAAACCTGTAGGCGAAAGAGTTTTTGATAAAGCACTAGCAGAATCTTTACGGCAACTTGGTCTTAGAAAGCTTATGCCATCAAATTCATCATCAGGTGATTTAGGTGATGGAGTTGAAGCATTAATCGGGTATGGATACCTACATGGTTTAATTACAATAGATGAGCTAACGGGAATCGTTGAATCAACATTAAAACGGTCTGATTTTGCAGATTTAAGTGATAGAAAAGTGGAACGAGAAGCCATGATTGAGGCATTCAAAAAGGTAATGTTAGAAATAATGGAACGAATGAAAGATTAACTATTAACTAGAAAAAAGCATTTGAAATTGGTGTTTTTTTGAATCAACAATTAAAAAAGGGAATAAAAATCATTGGAATTGCTTGTTCACCGTTTAACAGAGAAAAGGATACATTGGTGGCAGTAATTGGGGCAATTTATAGAGGATCATTACTTCTAGAGGGTGTTTTGAAAACAAAAGTTACTGTTGATGGTGAAGATGCAACGGGAAAAATAGCCACAATGATAAAACAAAGTAGTCATTATCAGCAACTAAAATTAATTATGACAAGGGGAGTAACAATAGCTGGTTTCAATTATATCGATCAAACAAAGCTATCTGATTTAACGAATTTACCTGTTATATCTGTTGTTGATAGAGAACCTGATTTAGAAACTATTTCTGCTGCTCTAAAGAATTTGCCAAACGGAGAAGAAAGATATCAAATCATAATGAAAAACGGACCGCCAAAACCAATGATTTCTTCATCTAAAGAAGAACCAATTTATGTGCAATATGTAAATATGAATGAAGAAGTTTTAGCTCGATTATTAAAAGAAATAACAATTGTTGGTAGAATGCCTGAACCAGTACGTGTTGCAAGATTAATTGCATTAGCTGAAGAGACAATGAATAAGAAAAAAGTCTAGTTTGTCATACGCATTAGTCATACTCTCGCCATGTGTGCTTACATTTTGTGCATCGGTAAAATCTCGTCGCTGCTTCGTCTCCACTTCGAGTTTGCACTGCCCAATATTGTGTATCTACAACAATGGCACACTTTGAGCACCTCATTTTTTTTGTTGGCATGGTGTTTATTTCATCTGGGTTCTCTATTACTACCATTGTTTCCTTTTTTTCTCTTTTCATTTCTTGTTTGAGCATTTGGTCTTTTTTAGCTAGTTCTTTTCCTTCACCGCATTTCGGGCAAACCATTATAATTTTACCATCTACTTTTTTTGGCGTAATCATTGAACCACATTCATCACAGAATTTCATAGACATTTAATATTTTGCTCCTAATATAACCATTACAACTTGGTTTTAACTATCTTTTGAACCCTCTAAATCATGACTATTAAATAAATTTTAGCATTTAGTTTAAATGAAACGACAATTCCTCAAATAAAATAGAGTGAAAAAAGGGTAAAAAGCTCTATTTCTTTCTACCAAGTTCTTCTTCCTGCATCTTCCTAATCAAAGCAATTATGGGTTTAGCTATATTTTGGCATTTTAGTGCTGACATATCAAAAAGCTCTTTTTCAGAAAGCTTTAACTCAGCTGTTAATTCTTTAGCACCAAAAACATTGGGTAAATCCTGTTTGTTAATTGCATAGATAATTGGAACTTTTCGCTCAACATTTTTGATTACTTGTTCTCTGAAATCTTCAAAATTCTCTTTGAGTTTAGGATCAATTGGGTCGATGATAAAGATAACTCCATCAGATCTTCGTTCAGCAAAAGCACGAATGTCTTTAAATCGCCATTGTCCTGGAGTACCAAATAGGTAAAAGATAGTGACCCATTTAACTTTCTTCTGCTCAATAATTTCTTCTGATATTTCACTAAATTTGATTATATCAGCTTTACTATCTTCACCTAACAACAAGGCTACGACAGTGAAATCAAAAGTTTGAGTAGCAGTATTTGATTCAGGGAAAAGATCTGGATTTTCCTTAAGCATCTCATAATCAACATAGAAATATCTAGGCACTTCTCTTCCATGAGCTTCAGGATCAAAGCATCTAATCATTGTTGTTTTTCCGCTACCAGAGTTACCTGTTATACAAACTTTGTAAACACCTCTAAGCTTACCGCTAAGGTATGGATAAGTGTTTAGTACATTATTTGCCGTTAGGATACGCAATTTCCTTACTTCAAGTTCTATGTCTTCTGTCAAATTTTCACTTCCAGATCTTCATAAGGCAAAATATTTCTTTAGTACAAATAAATTTAGTAATTCTGTTTTATTAATTTGTCTTTATTGCCAAATATTGTAAATTTCTCTTAAACATATAAATTTAGTGAAAACTTAAATTGAAATTTGAATGTTAATGTTAAATAACTCTTGCAAAGCAAGAAATGCATGTTTGTCAATATTGAACAATCTTTTCTGTTCATCGAAGGATTTTGGATTTACTACAGCACAAAGATCATTGTTGATTTTTTGTAAATCAAACAACCTTTTGGCTACACGTAACTGTCTATACTCAAAATACTTGCAATCACATCGAAATTTTACATATTGAGTATTATCAATTTCAATTAATTGAATCCACAATAGATGTTGTCTTTCTTCGGGTTCTTTTCCTTTTTCAGTTGATTTTGTAGAAAAATGAACCCTCATCAAACCATTTTCATACTTTCTATAGCTTATTATCTCGGTTGGAAGGTCAGAATGTAGTTTATCATACCTGTTACGATCAAAGTAACAATAGTCTATTGGTAATGCAAGAAACTCTCTTTTATTAACATCTGACATACTACATTCCTCCACTTAATAATTGCAATTAATATCTTATATACTTATTAAATAAACCATTCCTTAATAAAATAACTACACACTTAAGCAATTTCTCTTACGATTAAAAGCAAAAATGATTTAATTATTAGAAAATAAATGTAAAGAAGAAACAAAAGGAGAAAATGAAATGACAATAAAAACTGTGGGTGTAAAAATAGAAAATCCTGAAATCAAATATCAAGTAATAATCGGTCAAGCGAATTTCTCGGTTTTTACAACAGATAATCTGTTTATGACGATGTTAACTACAGTTCCTGGAATAAAATGTGCAGTTGCGATGAACGAAGCAGTGCCAAAATTAACTCGAGTAACAGCAAATGATTCAGTATTAGAAAAATTAGCTGCTAAAAATGCATTAGCAATTGGTGCAAGTCATGCATTTGTGATAATGATGGAAAATGCATTTCCAATAAATGTATTGCCACATGTAAAAAATCATCCCGCAGTATGCACGATCTTTGTTGCTTCAGCAAACGAAATGGAAGTAATAATAGCTGAAACAGACCTAGGAAGAGCAGTAATAGGAGTCGTAGATGGAACAACAGTAGACAAAATTGAAACAGTAGAACAGAAGAAGGAACGAAGAGAGCTTGCAGAGAAAATAGGATATAAAATTCCTTGAAAAATAAAAGTAACTAGTACATAAAAAAAACCAGAATGAATGTTGGGTGTTCAAGAACTGAATCTTGAACTACCATCTCTCTATGTCAGGATAGATGTTGAATTATGCTCCAACGAAGAATGCGAATTTCATTCTGGTTCTTTCTTTATCTTGCTGAATTCTTTTCTTTAGGTCTCTTTTGTTCATTTTTTTCTTCACCTTTATTGTTCTTGTTATTCTTTATAATTGGTCACTCTATAATATCTGTCTGGCAAGTTGTGACCAGCTAAGCACCAGTAATTAAAGCGAATTTAATTCTGATTTGCTCGAATTCCTTCTTGATTTGTTGTTTGATTTCTTGTTTTTTGTTCATTTTTTTCTTCTCCGAGTTTTGTTCTTGAATAACATACTAGTTATTTCATATATAAAGCGGATTCACTTTTTTGGAACTCAACTAAGAGACTCAAAATGAGGTCACAAGATGTGACTAAAGTGGGATAAAAACAGGATTTATCTCGAGAAATATTTAAAATAAATACAAAAAAAGTAGCCATATGTCTGAATGTGAAAAGGATTTTCAAAAATTGATAGCTTCACTAAAGAAAGTCGCAAATGAAATGATTGGGATGATTTAGGAGGATCAAATACTATTGCAGATGAAATAAATGAATTGACAAAGAAGCTTTTTGGAGATATCTTTTACATGAAAAAGCTCTTGCCATTCTACTATTTATCTCTTATTTTGAAATATATTGCAGTTGCTCTATCAGTGAGCATTTGAAAAGCTTGTTCGACAGCAGCTCCTGTTAATGCAGAAGTTTCAATATATGGGATTTCAAAACCAGATTTAGTTGAAAGTTTTGCAGCTAGCTCTTGCCCATCATTAAAGTTCGTACACTCTAAATCTGTGTTTCCTCGTAAATCAATTTTATTACCAACAAGAACCAGTGCTAATTCTTTATTTTCTACTGTGACAATATCAACAAGCCATTTAGCAATATCATTAAAAGATTCCTTGTTTGAAACATCAAAAACAAGTAATGCTCCAATTAATCCTCTGAAATAAAGCTCTTTGTTAAATTTAAAGCGTTCTTTTGCAGCGATATCCCAAACTTGCAAAACAAACTTCTCATCTTTCACTTCAAGTTGTTTAGAAGCAAAATCAGCTCCTATAACCTCTTTATATTCTGAACTGAATCCTGTATCACAATAACCCTTTCGGAGAGTTGTTTTTCCAACTGCTTCATCTCCAACAAGAACAACTTTCAGGAGTGTTTTTTCCATTTTCTTTATAGGAACATCTAGTTCAGTAGGTAAACCATCACTCTCTATAGGTTTAGAGGGTGTTTTTTTTTCCTCTTCCTCATCTTCCTTAAAGACTAAAACTTCATCAAGTGGTACATCTTCGCTAACAGTTTCCTCAGTTATATCAATAACCTCTTCTGCTATATCCTCTGCAAGTTCTTCAATAACATCTTCGTCAACAGAGTCTTCAACAACTTCCTCTATGACATCTTCGAGTGTATCTTCAACAGTTTCTTCTAGAACCTCTAATTCTTCAGAATCACTTAATGATTTATCTTCCTTTTCTTCTTCGATCTTCTTTTCAAGTTCAACAACTTCTTGAGCAATTCCCTCAGCGATGTCTTCGGCAAGATCTTCTATGACATCCTCATCTACGGAATCATCAACAGAATCTTCAATAACATCTTCAATTACTTCTTCAGTGATTTCCTCTATTGCTTCTTTGATAATTGTATCATCTGTAGCGTCTTCTGGAAGATCGTCTGCGATGTCTTCAACGATTTCTTCAATATCCTCTCCAACAACTTCTTCTTCCTTAATTTCCTCAATTACTTCTTCTGGAACTCTTTCAGTAATCTCTTCAGTTGGTTTATCTTCAATAGGCTCCTCAGAAACTTCTTCAACAATCTTTTGTTCTTCAACAACTGGTTCGGGAGTAATTTCAGGTCCACTAGCTTTTATCTCCTCTAAACCAGTAATAATCTCATAGAAGTGTCCCCTCTTCGCTCTATTACGAGGTTCGTTCATAGCTTTCTTTAATGGTTCAATAGCAGTAAGAGCATTCTGACCTAGACGTCCTAGGGATTTTGCAATTTCAACACGTACAAGCCAATTGTCATCATTAAGTCCTTCAACTAACGCAGGAATAATAATATCAAAACGGTTTTGTTTGTTGCCTAACTTTTCTGCAGCAATACAACGAAGGTCAATTTCCTCGCCTTCCTTTAATTGTTTAATAAGAAGTTCAATATTTCTTTCATCTGAATCCATCATAATAAGGTCACCACTAATAATTGAAGATAGTATAAATTCTCTATTTTAACATTAAAAAAGAATTTTATTGATGACTTTTTCTTCAAAAAGAAGTTAATTTCATTGTTTCTATCCTAAAAATTACAAGTAATTAAATAACTATACTACTCAAACAAATATGAACAAAATGAAAAAAACAGGAACATGCCCAAAGTGTGGGTCAATAAAAATGGCTGGACTTTTGAATAATAAAGTTGGAACCAATTATGGAAACCTCTATTTTTTGGTATCCGATTGGCGCACTGCAACATATGAAGCGTATACTTGTATGGATTGTGGATATAGCGAGTTTTATCCAGATGAAAAAGGGTTAGAAAATATTAGGAAATACTATACTTATCAGGAATAAAATGAAAACTAATTCATGAAATCTACAAGAAGAAAAATAACAATTATTGTCAGAAACGTTTATTGAGAATAATAGAAGTATTATATTTAGACAAAAAAAATAATTTTAGGTGTTATTGCTTGGAGGGAGCAATGTGACTAAAAGAATAATGAATGTGATGTTAATTTGCTTGATTTTAATTAGTGTAGTAACTGTTAGAGAACAGTTTGTTGAAAGAACGAATATTCTAAGAGATAGTGATAATCAATCTGTTTCTTTAAGTGAGCAAGAAATAACTGAAGAAGTTAATAAAAGATTCAGAAGTTCATTCCTTGAAAATCAAGGACAATTAGGAAACGAAGAAATAATTTTCTATGGTTCACTTCCAAACGGGAAAATAGCTTTCGGTGAAAGCAAAATAATGCTCTGGATGGAGGGAATGAATAGTATAATTACCCTTAGTTTTGAGGATTCACGACAGGTTTCACCGATTGGTGTAGAAGAACTCATAACAAGGAGTAACTACTTCCTTGGCAATCGAGGAACTTATACTAACGTGAGAAGTTTCGAAGCAATACTATATAATGACTTATGGAAAGGGATTGATCTTTATTACCAAGCCACTCCTAAGGGTGCGAAGTATGAATTTCGATTAGCTCCTGAAGCCAATCCCGAGGATATCAGTATTAGCTGTGAAGGTCAGGAACAACTCAGTATTAGAAAAGATTCTTTGATTCTTCTTAAGGGTGAAGGACGATTCATAGATGAGGGATTAAAAGTCTTGCAGGAAGGAGAAGAAATTGCTGCAAGATTTGTTACTAAGGGGGACAATATTTTTGGATTTCAACTAAGTGAATATGATAAAACCAAATCATTGTTAATTGATCCATTACTCTATTCTACGTTTATCGGGGGAAGCTCTTTTGACTTTGGGCATTCGATTGCTCTTGACAGCGAAGGAAACGCTTACGTAACTGGTAGAACCTCTTCCTATGACTTTCCAACGACAGAAAATGCTTACAATAGAACTAATGGTGGTTTTGATGATTGCTTTGTTTTCAAACTTGCAGCAAATGGTTCATCATTGCTCTACTCAACATTTGTCGGGGGAATGGAAGATGACTCTGGAGATTCGATTGCCCTTGACAATGAAGGAAACGCTTACGTGACTGGTTTCACAGAATCATTTGAATTTCCAACGACAATGAATGCTTATGATGAGTCATTTAATAGTGCAGGGGATTGCTTTGTCTTCAAACTCTCAACTAATGGTTCATCACTGCTCTACTCAACATTTATCGGAGGAGACTATATTGATACAGGAAACTCGATTGCTTTGGACAATATGAGGAACGCTTACGTGACTGGTTATACATATTCGAGTGATTTTCCAACAACAGAAAACGCTTACAACAGAATCCTTGGAGGGTTTAGGAATTGCTTTGTCTTTAAACTATCAGCAGATGGCTCCTCGATACTCTACTCAACATATGTCGGAGGAAGCTTGGAAGATAGTGGGTTTTCTATTGCCCTTGACAGCGAGGAGAACGCTTACGTGACTGGTTATACCACATCAAACGACTTTCCAACGACTATTGGCGCCTATGATAAGTCATATGGTGATTGGAGGGATTGCTTTGTCTTCAAGCTTTTAATCGAAGATGCTACAAACGGTATTGGTTTACCAACAATTAGAATAATCAGTCTTACGTTTACCAGTTTGACAATAATTGCTATGATTACAATAATTATCCCGCATAGGAGAAAAAGAAAGTAGTTATATGCTTTCAATTTTCTTTTTTTCTTTTTTAGCTTTTTTTTTAAGCAAAATCCTTTGAGGTGGTGGGGGAGATAATAGCAGATGCAAGGAAAAAACTCTTCTGAAATCAAATTATCGCTAAAATGTTGAATAATTATACCTCTAATTCCTAATTAGCTCCTTAAAAAAAAACAATAGATACAAATACCTTCAACAATCAAAAAGTACATTATCAAAAAAAACATTAAAAGAAGTGGCAGGCGCGACGGGATTTGAACCCGCGGCCACTTAGTTAAAAGCCAAGTGCTCTACCTAGCTGAGCTACGCGCCTAGTTTATGCATCTTTTTTACGTTATATTTTCCTTTTTAAATTTGTTGTTTTGTTTATTTTCTTAATCTATAACTTCCTTAGATATCTCTGTTATTTTAACAATAATATCATCAGCCCAATTCTTATTATGAAATTTCTTTCTTAGAAGTTTAGATATTTTTGAATGTACATTTACATATAACATACCTACATCTACTTTCAGCAAATCTTTTCTTAATTCAATTTTATTAGCAGCATCTTTAATGTCTGCCGAAAC
>JAUVZH010000028.1 GCA_030602675.1 Candidatus Heimdallarchaeota archaeon
CGTAAAATAAATCAACACCTGAAAATAGAATCAAGCAATCAGAGCCTGTTGATTCCATCAAACCCTTTAATCTTTTTTGACGTTCTACTATCATTCTATCCATCTCTATCTTTGAATATATCCAATTAGACTTTAACATAAATAAGATTACTTCTCAACTAAAAAAGCTATATGTTTTCAGAAATGGCTTCTTTTATTTCTTCGAGAAATTCAGGTGATAATTCGTTATCTTCAGTTAATGCTTCTTTATATGTGAATCCTGAACGGTGTTTATGTCCCCCACCTCCAAATTTAGCAGCAATTGCTGCTACATCACAATTATCGCTTCTTAGTCCAATTCTAAAATTAGTAGTATCAATTGCTAGTATAATATCTTCTTTACATATTTCTGATAGAAATTTAGTTACCTTACCTCTTGGTAACAATGCAGATTCTGCAATAGCAACCGTTTTACCTGAAATTGTAAGCACTTTCAGATTATTTCGAATTCTATCCCGTTCTGCTTCAAACATTTTATAGGCTTCTAAATATTCTTCAATAACTGAAGGTTCTTCAAAATCACCTCTAACAAATATCTCTCTAATTCGTTCTAAATCTTTCATAGACATTCGATGAAAATCAATGAGAGTGTAAAAAATATTGGTAAGTCTATCAGGTATGTCAAAATCACCATTGTGACCTATTTGAGCTATTTGTTTTGATATCTTATCATTTGGCATAAAACGTTTGCATACTAAATCAGCAGCTGCAACAGTGGTATCGTGTATGAATTCATCTATAACTTCAGTTAACATAGTTTTCAGTTCTGTTGGAGCTTTATGATGATCAATCCAAATTTTCCGAGCTTTCAGTTTTCGTAGAGGTTCTATTATGTTATGAATTATCCTACTGTTCAGACCAATATCACTAACAATTAGAACATTGGGTTTCTCTGCAACAGCTTTCTTTAGAACTTCTTCAAAATTGTAGTAATCTGCCAGGAAACATATAGGTTCAATTTTTAATTCCTTAAAATATCTACAAATGATTGCTTGAGAACCTATTCCATCTGGATCAATTTGATGAGAGATTGAAACAACCTTTAGTTTTGCCATAATTATTTACTTGAACATCCATTGTTTAAATTTCTCTCTATGCATAATTAATTGTAAGTAGTCGCTTTCATACAAAACTCATTCTTTCGCAATGATTTAAATATTCATTTCTAATTCGAGGCAAAATGAGAAACCTAACTATTAGTCGTTATTATAGGAATTTAGTGTTGAATATTAAATTAGAATAATTGGTGTATTAAAATGAATATTATCAGAACATCTGTAAATGGCCTAGCTTCAGTAGGTGCTTTTGGAGTTGCTACTGATAAATTCGTAATTGTTTCAGAGCTTTGGACTAATAAAGCAGTAGAAGCGATAACCAATGCTTTAGAAGTACCACTCTCAAAACTAAACATTGGTGATACATCTTTAGTAGGAATTTTAGTTGCAGCAAATTCAAAAGGAATTTTACTACCACATATTGTTGCTCCTCGAGAGCTTGAAAAACTAGAAGCAGTATTTGGTGATAAAGTTAACATTGGTGTTATTGAAAGCAAAATAACTTGCTTAGGTAATTGTATCATGACAAATGACAATGGAGCAATTATTCATGAAAAATTCGAACCTAATGCTGTAAGAATTATTAAAGATACACTTGAAGTAGATGTTGAAAAAGGTAATATCATAAATTCACCTCTTGTAGGTTCTCATGCATTAGCCACTAATAGAGGAATTATTGCTCATCCTCTTACAACTGAGATGGAGTTAAATTGGCTAAGTGAACGTTTAGGTGTCCCTATCAATGTTGGAACAATGAACAGAGGTGTTCCCTTTGTCAGTATTGGCTGCTTTGCGAATTCAAAAGGAGCAATTACAGGTAAAGAAACTACAGGACCAGAATTACAAAGACTATATCAAACTCTTAGAGGTACATAACACTATTAATCATCCTATCCAAAAATAATAAAAACAGCATGTAAGCTGTTCAAACAGTTCAAAAAAAAATGAGAGTTGTTAGAAATGTCAAAAGAAGTACAAGTAAAAAACTTCCGGATAACTTTCTTCAAGAAGCCACTAAAAAACAAAATCAAATATGAAGTAGATGTTAGAGCTATTACTGAAAATGATGCTCTTACTAAAGCATATTCAAGAATTGGTAGTAAGCATAGAGTTCCAAGACAATTACTGAAAGTTCATTCCATCAAAGAAATATCTAATGATGAAATAAGGAATCCAATTCTCAAAGAAATTGCTACAGATGATAATGTGAAAATACATCTTACAAAATAAATGAGAGTTAACTTAAACCAAAAGAATCTCTTATGAATTGAAATTGGTGCGCTAAATGGGTGAAGACGAATTAAGAAAAGAATTACAACAGATTTCTTCAGAATTGAAACAATATGATGAATTTGGTAAACAAATCCAGATTCAAATTGAAAGGTTACAAAATTATTTGATAGATTTATCTCGATCAAAAGGTACTCTTGCAGGTATAAAGGAAGAGAAGAACATCGAAGAAACATTGATACCTCTTGGATCAGGAGTTATGCTAAAAGCCAAACCACTAGAAACTGATAAGGTATTTTATAGTGTCGGTGCAGATGTTATAGTCCCAAAATCAATTGATGAAGCTATAAAGGATATTGATGGAAGAATAAACGAAGCTGAAGAACAAAGAATAAGCTTAGCTGATCAACTAAACCAAGTAATTAATAGGATTAATAGTTTAGAACAACATGCTCAAGGAATATACAGACAGCTTCAAGGACCTTCAAAACCACAATATGACCCAAATTTGGTCAGCTAAATTTTAGATTTTTTGTTTAATTTGCAATATTTAAAGTGATAGTATAAATATTTGATTAGAAATAGCTAATTGTGTTTTAAATAATTAGCAGTTGAATTGAACTAAAAAATTGGAGCTTTGATTATCGTTGTTTAAAAAATTCAAATCTGGAATTGGTAGTGCTGTAGAAAAAATTTCTCAGAAAGAATTAACAGAAAAAAATCTACAGAAGCACCTTTATGATTTGCAACTTGCTTTAATTGCTAACAATGTTGCTGTTCCTATTGCTGAAAAGATTGCAAAAGAGGTTGAGCAAGCTCTTATTCAAACCAAAGTTGGAAGGCTAACTTCTAGAAAGAAAATTACTTTTGATGCTTTAAAGAAAGCAATAATTGATATTCTTGAATCTCCCAGTGAAGAAGTTGATCTACTAAAGATAATTGAGGAGAATAAAAAAGCAGGTGAACCAACTGTCCTGGCTATTTTTGGTCCAAATGGTGCTGGAAAGACAACCACTATTGCAAAGCTCACTCAATTTCTTATAAATAACAATTATACTGTAGTTATTGGAGCAGGTGATACATTCAGAGCAGGTGCTATAGATCAGATTAGCAAACATTGTAAAAAGCTAGGTGTGAGAATTATCAAACAAGATTATGGGTCCGATCCTGCAGCAGTAATATATGATACTATTCAACATGCAAGAGCCAAAGGCATTGATGTAGTTATTGCCGATACTGCTGGTCGGTTACAAACAAACAAGAATTTAATGAGAGAATTAGAAAAAATCGTTCGAGTAGCTGAACCAGATCTAAATATCTTCGTTGCTGATGCTTTAACAGGTAATGATGCAGCATTGCAAGCTGAAGAATATGACCGAATAGTTGGTATTGATGCAAGTATTCTTACTAAAGTTGATGCTGATCCAAAAGGTGGAGCAGCTTTATCTGTCGTTTATGCTACCAAAGCCCCAATAATCTATATTGGAGTCGGTCAGAAATATTCAGACCTTAAACCATTTGATTCCAATTGGTTTGCTGAAGCTATCATTCCTGACAAGTAAATTTCCTAAAATACAAATTTCTTTTCATATTGTCATCTAAATTCTCTTGTGAAAGGATGTGCACTTCATCTTGGGCAAATTAGTTTATTATTAAGATTATATAATATTAAGATATTAGTATGAAATGGATTGATGTCAATGCCAGTAATAACAGTAGAAGGACCATCTAGAAGTGTGGAACAAAAGAAAAAACTCGTTGAAATGCTAACAAGTGCTTTAAAGGAAGCCTATGGTTATCCTGAAGATTTTGAGCACATTATTGTAATCATAAATGAAAACAAACCTGAGAATATTGGATCAAATGGAATTTTATTATCTGAAATGAAAAAAAGATGAGGTTTATATTAAACCTCTTTTGTCCAAGCAAAATTAACAAGTGTCCAATCTTTAACATATCCTTGTGAGAGATAAAGATTACATGCTGGAATATTTGAAATATCTACATTTAAACTCATACTAGCAAATCCTTGTTCTATTAGAGTATATTTTATATGATTTATCAGAGCCTTACCAAGACCTTGTCTTCTAAAGTTGGGACGAACACCCATTATCCATAGTTGACCATTTTTATCTCCATGAGATTGATGTACAAATGCAAAAGCAATAACCTGATTATTCTTAAGTAATGTTGCAGAAGCATCTTCGATTAATGGAAAGCGATTCTTGATAATTTGTGTATCGAAATGGTCTTTCATCTCTTCATCAGTTTTATCTGACATCCAACGATCATCTGAATTTCTGAATGATTCATAATAGCATTTGTATAGTTCAGCCTGATTTACTTGTTTGACAGTACTTTGAGTTAAGCCTTCTGGGAATCCATCGAATTCGATTTTCGTTTTGGATAAATTTTGTCTCATATGACAATTTTCCTCGATAAGTCTCAAATCTAATGAGTTGTAGAAATCATAATGATTTTCTACATTTCCTTCTTCTTCTCTAAAATGTATATCTACTCGAGTTATTCCATTATTTTTTGCATGTTTTATAGCTTCAAGTATAAGCTCCTTTTTTAGTTCTGTGTTCTTTAGATGATTTAGTGAAATAATAGGATGCCCACCCAAAGCCCAAGGATTAATCTCTGCTTCAGTAGAACTGTGGAAAACTAAGAAAACCCAACCTAATAGCTCATTCTTCTTTTTAGCTATAATAGCTATTGGAGGATTATCTAGTTCCAAGTTCTTGAACCAATTTTCAAACCTTGATTCTGTAATATTTGGGTTCTGTTTGCGCCATATTGGAACTGAGAATTTTACCATTTCTTTAAGAATAGATTCATTCCATTCATTTATTGAAATATTCATTTGTTGTTTCATTCATAATTACCTCTTTAGTGAGGTCAGTAAGGAAAACAAAATTCGCTGATATCAGATCTTAATGTAATATAATTCAAATTACATGAACTAGTGAAAGAGACAATTACCATTCTCAAAAAATAAAGGTTAATTATAGTTATTTTCGGAGGTAGGTAAATAGTGAGTAATACTCTTGTGAATAATCATCAATCTCATACATTCTGTCATCATTACTTACCTCCAATTTTTTGTAAATAAGTTAGAAATCTTTCCTTTCATAAACGTTCTCATTAAATAGGATTATTTTTGTCTAGACTTCATATGATAATATTTTTAAAACTAAAAGCCCAGTATAGCTTGCGCTCACGATATATTTTAGTGGGTGAGAACTATGAAGTGGATATTTACAATTAACCAACATAGAGCGCATTCTTTGCTTAAAAAATTAGCAGTTATTACATTGCTTTCTATTATAGTTCTCTGTTTCACTGAGTATCCAATAAATTCGAATGCGCCTAATGAGCTAAACAGTGTATCGGATTCTATAAAACCGGTAATAGTCGACCCAGAGTTCCTTACATTAAATAATGGTGATGGATCCTGGGAAGAACTTGTTGAAGTTTATAACTTTGGCAATATTTACAAGTCTATCCAAAAAATTTGTTTTAGTGACACTGCAGCTTTTCTTGTTGCAGGTGAAGATGGACTAATAATCGCAGATATTACTAATCCCCATTTACCAACAATAATTGGAAAAATTGGGAATTATGATGACAGTAGTATTGGTTGCATTGACGTCTGTTATTCCGATGGTTGCGTCTACGTACAAAACGTAAACTTCGGGATTGCGTTTATGGAAAAGATGTAACTTTTAATGTTGTGTCTGCGAAATCGACGGATTCGGTTTAACATCGATCGATGTAAGTAATCCATCAAGTCCAAGGCTTCTGCACCAAATCGATCTATATGGCAGTCAAATTATCCACAAAGATTCAGTAGTTTACATACCAAATGGGCATAATTCAATTCACATTGTTGACATTTCAAATCCTAAGAACCTCAATATTGTTGACAGTTATACGGTTGAAGGTGCCAAGAGGTTTGGCAAAGGATGCATAGAAGATAATTTACTCTACTTTGATCTTGATGGCGATTTTCTAATTTTCGATGTCAATCAACCTCACAAACTAACACTAATCAGTAGAACACCATATGGATATATCTTTGATATTGTAGTGAAAGATAAAATTGTTTATACTACACATATGTTTTTTATGAATATTTTAAATGCAACTGATCCAACTAATATTTCTCTCATAAATAGCTACAATTCCACATATTCATTTAATATCAATGTTCAAGACAATTTTGTTTTTATAAAAAGTTTTGAGCTCGATCTTGTAATTTTGGATTTAAACGATGAATTTGAAATTCAAAATCAATATACATTTGACCAAGATTTGATTTTTTCAGATTTTTGTTTTAAAGACAATTACTTTTTAGTATCAAGCAGAAAGGCAGGTTTTCAAATCTACGATATTAAAGATCCAACAAATATAGCACTAATAGGCAATTCAGCTTCTATACGTTATGTCAGTGATTTAGAAATCAACAATGATTTCCTTTATTTAGCTAGTGGCTCTAAGGGATTTGAGGTATTAGATCTAAAAAAACCAGTAAAACCAAGTGAAATAAGGAGTTTAAGTGATGGAGGTTTTGCCAATGATTTATGTTTAAATGGTACTCTAGCATTCGTCGCGGATGGTTTTGATGGTTTAGAGGTTTATAATGTTTCAAATCCAGCATTTCCAGTAAAAATCGGACAACTTAGTAGCATTGGAATTATAACGAAAATAATTATAGTCAAAAGTAATGTTTTTGTTACAAACAACACTAACGGAATAATTGCTATTAATTTAACAAATCCCAAAGCACCTAGGATAATCAATGAATTCAGTTTTAGTAATGAGTCTATTAGAGATATTGCAGTTTACGATAATACATTGTACTTGGTTCATCATTCAACTAATGGAATTTTGCTAGTGAATGTCTCAGATTTAGCAAATCCAAAAACAATATCAACAGTATATCTGAGTCATGACATTTCGAAGATAACTATTTCTGAAAAAAATCTATATATTAAAACTGAAGAGTTCCTCATTTCATGTGACATCAGTAATACAACAAATCCTGTCACTCACAATAAATTTAACCTTGATGGCACAGCATATGACATTAGAAAAAGCGGTGATTTACTTTTTGTTTCAACATATAAACTTCTGATTTTTAATGTAACTTTTCCAGCTAATCCTGCACTTATCGCTGGTGTATCTTATAATCATATCCGCTATTATGGATGTGCTAAATACAAAGATTTCTATTTTACTGCTCGTGCAAACAAAGGTTTAGTAATATACAATGGTGACAAGAACGCTAATGGAATAGCTGATTACTACGAACAGCAACTAAAATACCTTAGCTTACTATCAATCCCGATAATTATAGGGATTACAATAAAACCGATTATTGATCTGTCAAGAAGAATTAAACAAAAAAAGGCAAACAAAAAATAACAAGTTTTGCCTTTTTCACTTTTCTTTTTCATTCAATCTAATAATTGCTATTTTCATTCGATTTATCATTATCAACATTTTTGGTGGTTTCTTCGTTAGTATCTGTACTAGCAGTTTCTTCAGTATTATTGTTATTGATTAGATTATTACTCTTGTTTTGACGCCAGAGAATACCTTGTCGGACCCAATTGACCTCTTCCTCTCTAGAGAGTTTAATGATAATTAATGGACTGAGATAATAGATTAGAATCGCTCCAAGAATAGAACCAAAAGTAATTAGAATGAATCTCAATCGAACCAAGTTCTTATTATCGGAAGCATCTAAAGGATCAGTACCATCATTTACCTCCTTGCCATCACTAACACCATCACCATCACTGTCAATATTTTTAGGATCAGTTCCCAAAGCGATTTCTTCTCCATCTGTAAGACCATCATCATCTGTATCAGGATCATGTGGAAAAGTCCCATAGATGTATACTTCTTCATAGTCATTTAAACCGTCAGCGTCTGTATCAACTTTATTGGGTAATGTATAGTAGATGAATATCTCTTGAAAATCTGTCAAACCATCCCCATCTGTATCATTCACTAAAGGATTGGATTTATGGATGTATTCTTCAAAATTAATTACCCCGTCACCATCTTCATCTCTGTGAGAATCATCGTAGGTAGGGTCAAGATTATATAACCATTCAAAATAATCATCCATTCCATCATAATCGGTATCTTTTTTGGTTGGATCTGAACCGAAAACTAATTCGACATTATCATCGATTAAATCACCATCAGAATCAGTACGGGCTGGATGAGTTCCATAAGTGTAAACCTCTATTCCATCTGGAATACCATCGCCATCGGAATCTGTGACTAACGGATCAGAACCATAAATATGAATTTCTGAATAATCATCCAAATCATCATAATCTGTATCAACATTAGTGGCATTTGTTTTGAAAATTACTAATTCATTATAATCATTAATTCCATCACCATCGGTATCTGCCAATGCTGGATTAGTGCCCAAATCTAATTCTTCAAGATCAGTGAATTTATCCCCATCTGTATCTATACTAAATGGATTTGTCCACAACAATGATTCTTCATAATTTGTTAAAGTGTCTCCATCATAATCATAATTCGGATCTGATGGATCAGTTGCATTTAAGCCAGGATTATAACCAAATTTACTGCTAAATAGATACTCATACCCATCAATCATTAAATCATCATCAGTATCGTTATCATTTGGGTTAAGATCATAGTTTAATTCAGCACCATCTCTCAAGAAATCATCATCAGTATCAATTTTATTTGGATGTGTAAAAATATATCCTGTAGCGTTTGCTCCAGGATTAGTTGGGGCATAGATTCCAAATACTTCCTCACCATCCTCCAAGCTGTCCTTATCAGTATCCTTTACCATTGGATTTGTAAACCATACAAGTACTTCTAGACCATCTAAAAGACCATCATCATCATGATCATTTTTATTTGGATTTATGTTATATTGATATTCTAACAAGTTAATTAAACCATCATCATCAGGATCTTCTAAAGTATCATTTTCTAGTATCTTCAAACCATACGACCATTCATAATAATCGTTCATAGTATCATTGTCTGTATCAGTTGAATTTGCATTGGAACCTAAAACATGTACTTCTATGCCATCCGGTACCATATCATTATCTGTATCGGTATTATGAGGATTTATATGATATACAACAACTTCATCATAGTCTGAGACTAAATCATCATCTGTATCATTATCATATGGTAAAGTATTGTTCCAAAATTCCTCGATATTTAATAGAAGATCGTTGTCTAGATCATCATAAGCATCATCTGTAGTCCAGTTTAATCCATAATGAAACTCATAACCGTCTGCCATACCGTCACTATCTTCATCCGGATTAAATGGATCAAAATATATGCTGCTATAGCGATAGTTAGTAACTTCCTCTCCATCTAACAGTTGATCATCATCTGTATCATCATCATATGGGTCAGTGCCATAGATTTCTCGTTCATCTATATCCAACAAGCCATCTTCATCTGAATCAGTCCATCCTTTACGATAGTACAATATTCTATCTGTTCCATCTTGCCTTATCCAAGTAACATGGATGTTTCCTTCTGAATCTAAAGCCATAGCAGGATGTTGCGAATAAACGTACCCTGGATTTATCAAATTATCATTTGTCCATTTGTTTTTTACTGAATTGTAGATTTTTGTGTATACTGCCGCAGTTGTTGTTCCTTCATAATCTACATGATTCCAGATAATTGAAATCCTTCCAACATCATCAACAGAACCAGACAAGTAACAATTAATGGAAGCATTCCTAGAGATTACCTTTGGATTAGTCCATCCATTACTTGATCTTCTCTGGTGGATAATATCTGCCTTATTGCCATCTTTAGGGATTAAATATATTACATGTAAATTCCCATTTGGTGTACTAAATATCTGTGGTTGAGGCATATTATAGAAGTTGGATGGTAAATCAAACTCTTCATACAATCCTTCCCAAACAAAGCCTGTAGAACTATTTTCTTTCCAGAGCATAAGATATTCTGCTGTATAATATGAACTATAGTATCCACCATGACGTAAAATAGAGCTAACCATGAAAAATACTTGATCGTGTCCATCCTTTTCAACTATATGTATGTCATAATTTTTTGCATTTGATGTCCAACTGTAAGATAAAGGATGTATCGTTTCTGTCATCCATCTTTGACTTGCAGATACAAATTGTGAATAGACGAAATCTATCGAATATGGTGTTGGGTTTTTGGAATACAATAATTTAGCAGCACCTTCATCATTAAACACCAAAATTGGTTTTGAACCAAAGCTGACATCAATTCCATTAATCCAAGATCCATAATCATAAATCTTGTATCTTATCAAACCATTATATTGTACCCAAATTAAATGGATTTTTCCATCTGGATCAGTTTCAACATCCATCAATCCATGAATTTCACTATTAGTAGTACCTAAGGTTTCCTTTTCTCCCCATAATCCTGTGGAATTGTACTTCATTCGATGGAACAAGTAATAATTTCCACTAACAATTCCAGACCAGAAGATATGTACATTATCTTCCCCATCTACTGCGATTTTAATATCATTTAAAGGTGCATAGCCATCTACTACTTCTTTATCTTCCCAACCATAAGAACCAATCTTCTCATAATTTGGTTCTAATACAGAACCGTAGTTATATTCCGATTTTACATTTGCCTCTAATTCTTCATCAGCTATGCTTTGAATATCAGAAAAGATGAACAATCTAGAATTAGGATCAATCATTTTTATAATAGATTCCGAAGACACATTCAAATCAAAAACAGCAGTACTAAATAAAAAGAAACTAACAATAATAAAACAATATACTATTGGTTTCCTTTTATTTGCCATATATTTTCCATCTCTATACAATTATCTACTACGAATTATATTATAGATGATATTTATTTTATTTTAGAATCTTTTTATAAGTCCTTTCGTATAATTATTATAAGAATGACCTCTTGAGAACATTTTTCACTTCAAACTATTCTCTGAAAAAATGTAAGAAAGAATTCACAGTTCAGAGAAAAAAAGTGTTCTTATGCGCAGGAAATTCATTTTCGAGTTATAACGAATATTTTATTAGTAGTTGTTATGTGAAACCAAGTGAATCCGAGTTTATCTTTTCCTTGGTCGCAAGAAGTGAAAAGAATTTAAGCCTACAGCAGATTTTAAAATTATGAATTAAAACAGCTGTACTTGAAAAAACATTGAACGAGGAATAATTATGGACTTTAAAGGACGTCACTTATTAACTCTATTTGATTTTACTCCTGAAGAAATAAAGTATTTTCTAGATTTAGGGGATGAATTAAAAAAAGAGTTTAAAGAACATGGTGGGCATCCCAACAGAGAGCCATTGAAGAAGAGCCTTGGAATGATGTTTGAAAAAACATCTACTAGAACTAGAGTTTCTTTTGAGACAGGCATCTGGGAGCTTGGTGGTCAACCGATTTTCTTGAGTTTTCGTGATACTCAACTTGTAGGAACTGGTGAATCTCCAGGTGATACTGCACAAGTTCTCTCAAGATACTTGGGAGGTATCATGGCTCGAGTATACAAACACAAAACATTACAAGATCTTGCAAAGTATTCTACTATTCCAGTAATTAATGGCTTATGCAATCTTTATCATCCCTGTCAAATTCTTGCTGACTTACAAACAATTCGTGAGCATAAAGGCAAATTAAAAGGATTGAAACTTGTTTATGTTGGAGATGGCAATAATGTCTGTCATTCACTAATGATTGGTTGTACTAAAATGGGCATGGATGTTTCAGTTGTATGTCCAGATGATTACAGACCAGATGAAAAAATCACCAAGAAAGTTTTAGAAATTGCTAAGGAAATGGGAACCAAATTAGAAATTACTAAGGACATATCTTCTGGTGTTAAGAATGCAGATGTTGTATACACTGATACTTGGATTTCCATGGGCGATGAAACACAAAAAGAAATTCGATTGAAAGCATTCAAAGACTATTCAGTTAACAAAGAATTAATGGGTCATGCAAAGAGTGATGCAATATTCTTACATTGTCTACCAGCACATCGGGGTTATGAAGTAACTGACGAAGTTATTGATAGTAAACAAAGTGTAGTTTTTGATGAAGCTGAAAATCGAAAACACTCACAAAAAGCAGTTTTACTTACTTTAATGAAAGATTAAGAATAACAAAAATGAATTTTATTGGGATTCTCCCCTCCTTTATTTTTTTATTAACATTTTCAAAAGATTAAAGTAGCAACTAAATTCTTGTCTACAAAAATATAAATGATTAAGGTTTGAGAGTATATTGATTCTTACAATTGGTAATATTAACGTTGATATCATTTGTTCAGTGCCACATTTGCCAAAACCAGATGACAAAGTAATTGTATCTAATCTCTCTATCGTTCCTGGTGGTGGCGCTTGTAATTTTGCAGTAGGATTAGCAAGATTGGGTTCTGATGTGTCACTTTTTGGCCATGTAGGTAATGATCATAATGGCAAGAAAGGAATCGAATCACTCATTTTAGAAAACGTTGATACTTCTAACGTTGTTATTGAAGCTGATATACCAACAGGTTTTGTTATAATACTAGTTGATAAAAACGGTCAATCCATAAAGATTGGTTATCGAGAAGCAAATAAATTGCTTTCAACAAAAGAGATTACAACTAATTTGCTGAAAAATGTGAAAATTGTACATGTCTCCAGTGTAAATGCAGAGATTGCTCTTAAAGTAGCTAAGCTATGTAAAAAACTCAACATAATCTCTTCCATCGATTTAGGAGGAGAAATGATGTCTTTATCAAGCGAACAAATTTTACAAGTTATATCAGATTACTCTATTGTTTTTATGAATCAATTAGGATTTCAAAGAGCATTTAATGTTCCAGAAATTGCTAAAGTTGAGCTAAAAAAAGCAATGAATCAAAATGTTGACATTTTTAATATAACAATAGGTGAAAATGGATCATATATATTAGCAGATGGACAAATAATGGAAATCCCTAGTTTTAAAGTCCCTGTAATCGACACAACCGGAGCGGGTGATGCCTATGCAGCAGGTTTTATTCACTATTACCTTGAAGGTTTAGATTTAAAAGACATCGGAACAAGAGCTGCAGCTTGTGCAGCACTGCAAATTACTATTTCGAATGCTAGAGATGGTATGCCTAGAAAAGATGAAGTAGAAGAGTTTATCAGAAGTAAACAAACGAAGTAAAATGATGTGTGTCAATATGAAGCTTAAGAAACCAGTTATTCTCACAACGAAACAAAATGTTTGTGGTATAAATATAAGAAAAGCGCTTTTGGATAATTGGGATTTTGTGGAAACTGAAGAGACTTTTGATGGAACACCAGTTTACGAATTTAGGGGAATTCGTTTTGTTTATTCTGAGAAAGATGTCATTAACGCTGATCATTGTGATATTTTGAATGCTGATTTGCTACTATATGGTTCTCGTCATAAAAGTGAAGCAAATAAACCAAGTCTGTTAACTCATGTAACAGGGAATTTAAGCCAAGATAACAGCCATGGCGGAAATCCATTTGAATTAGCTTATGCATGCACTCGAGCTATTAGAGAATCATATTTGGGATTGAAGAAGGAAAAATACTTATTTGATTTAGATGAATTTGATGTTACAGTAGAAGCTACACATCATGGACCTACAAGTATGAAAACACCATTGCTATTTGTTGAAGTTGGGAGTACAGAAGTAGAGTATAATAATGAAAAAGCAGTTTTAGCTGTTGCTCGAACATTGATGAATATTTGTTTAAATCAAGATGAAATAGAAATTATTCCTAGCATTTGTTTTGGTGGTGGGCATTATGCAACTCGTTTTAATGAACTCATGGAATTAACTCCTGTAGCAATTGGTCACATTCTGCCTAAATACCATAAAAATAATTTAACAGCTGAAATTATAGGACAGATGATTGATAAAACATATGAGAAAGTTAAATGGGCAATTATTGATAGAAGTAGTTTAAATGCTGAGTTAATTCAGAAGATAAAAGATGAATGCTCAACAAGAGATGTTGAAGTTGTTAAAGCTAGAGATATCAAATATGGAAAAGTTGTGTAAGAATTAGCTATTCTTTATTCCTTCTCTCTAAAACATCTTGTTGCATTAATTTACAACGTTTATACCAGAGTTTCTTGTATGTTCTATGTGTAATCACTCTTGTTTTTAGATCAGCAATTATAAATATGTCAGCATCTTTAC
>JAUVZH010000237.1 GCA_030602675.1 Candidatus Heimdallarchaeota archaeon
CATATTGTTGCAGGCTCACCTGAAGAGATGGCTCTTTCAGAAACATCTGAAGGGTCAACAAGAACTGGACGTGCTTCTTCTGGAGGAGGATTCTTCTCAAATAGGCTCTTTAACATCTTGATAATTCTTGGAGCATCTGCAGCATTAATCACAGGCTTTTATTTTCTAGCAGTAAAACTCTATGAGACCTTTAGTGAAAAACCTGGTATTGCTACATTCATTTTGATTTTATTGATTATCTTTGCACTTGTTCTTACTAAATTTGCTAATTGGCTTGTAAATTATACTACACATTCAACAGGCCATAGATTGAGGTGAACTAAATGTCTGTAAATCCCGCTACTCTTAAAGAAATGTTTGATCTAATAAAAGGAGAATCTCAGAATGCGGTTGAAGATTATAAAAAAGCTGCTCCAGCATTCAAAGAAGAACTCGAGAAGTTATTCTCCTTAAAACTCGATTCACAAACAACAAACGCTAGACTAGTTCATCTTATATTGGAATATGCTAGAACACCTCTTAAGTCCCTTAAGATTGTCCCTTCTATAATGAATACTCTTAAAAATTTAGAAACAGGACAAGATAATTACAAAAGAACAATAAATTTTCCTGATCTCTATCCTTACTCATTGAAGCAAATACGAAAACAAAACAAAGATAACAAACATATCCTAAATAAACAAATCTGGTTGCTGATTCTTTATGCAGGGTTAACAACAAGAAGTGAAAGAAGCATTTGGTATTCTTTGAGTGAGCTATATGGAGATAAATCAGCAGGAGGACCTATGTAATGAAGAAAAGGCTGTTCTTCTTGATTTTCTTAATTTTTATTTTTGTAACCAATCCTATACTCACCAGTGCTGCAACTAACAAATCCAAAGGAATCTATACTAATTTGGAATTTACTTCTGAATTCTTTCCTGATTATGAACTTATGATAATTACTATTTCTGTTCAAAGAACAATTACGCTTAATCTCAATAGTACTTATGATCTATTCATGACTAGCTATCGTGTAGTTATTAATACTACATTGTTAGCTTACATCGATCATAAAAACAACACTGAAAATTACATTCCTGAGCGAGAAGAAATCTCTCTTGAGTTTGACAAAGACGAATTAGAAGTGAATACCACAGATTATAATTGCTATCACAAATTGATAGTTCAGGTCTCTGCTGTGGCGATAGATCCTGAAGGGGACTTTCATATAATAGCTGATGATTATCTTACTGAAGAGGTCTTCTTCGCTCGAGAAGCTACAACCTCAGAAGTTTGGCAAGCTGTTACAATAGCTTTCTCTCCACTCATTGTCTTGTTTGCTTTCTTCTTCATTAGAAGAAGAGTAGACAAAAATACTTTCGAAAATGTCAGTTACCTAACTATGTTCAAACATTCAGTAAGAAAATTCTTTACTAGAAATTATGATACTCAGGATGAATCTTCTATCGCTGCAAAAGGTCCTATTATAGGAACAGGTTATTTTCGATATATTGCTCATTCGTTTATTCTTGCACTTAGTATTGTTACTGCTTATCTTGGCAATCGATTTATTACAACTGATCTTGCAACAAGTATTGTATTATATGCTTCTTCCTTTTGCTTTTTAATTGCCGGTTTAATTTCAACAATCAAATTACTTAGGAAATCAGAATCAACCGAGTCACAAGATGAGACAAATGCAATCCAAGAAACTGCTCCTAAAAACAACTCAGAAACCTTACCTTCAAAATCAAAAGATCGTTTTTGGCATAGACTTCTGAGGTATAAATAATGAGTCTTACTAGCTATGATTATGAAAGGGCTTACAGAACTAATAAAAGGAAGGATTTTGCCTTCTCTCTCCATTTTTTTCTTGAGTCAACCAAACCTCTCATTTTGATCATTGAAAGTGCTTCTATTTATGAACGTTTTGCTGTTGCCCAATCGCTTGTTGAAATCCTAAAAGAATATTCCAAGAAATTAGGTTTTTCTTCAACACTGAGGTATGCTTTCAATAATGAAGATTTTGAACAGGTCTTACAGTTTGCTTCTGATAATGATATTGTCCTGGTTGATTGTCAAAAAGCTCTTGATGCTAAATATCGGAAACAGATTGAACTTAAGAATCTTAATTACTTGATCCTCACTCATGAACAAGTAGAGTATGCTTATACCTATCATTTGAAAGTCTACAAAGAAAAAGATGACCTTTTCTACTGTCTCATTTACAAGAAAAATTTCCCTTTAGGCTATGTAGATATTCGTAAAAGAGCCATCGATTATGATCAATTGTTAGAAGAAGTTAAATCTCCTATTTTGAAAATCATTGAAGGTGCTGCAGCTTCTACTAAGAAACTTCTAAGGAAAATGTTTATTCCCCAAGAAATTATTTTCTTAAAAAAAGCTGATGAATTGCGTAAAAATGAGAATGCTATCATCCCTCAGAAAGTATTGATCTATGGTGATGTTGGCACAGGGAAATCCACTCTTCTCGAGATATTTCATAGATTGGACATAGAGCATTATGGAGATGAACATGTACATGCAAAACTGCATGAAGATGATCTTAATAGTCTTTTAATTCGTGGTTGGTCCAAGGATGCTAAAAAAATCATTCAATCTATCCAAGTGGAAGATTACACCTACAAAGGCGAAAAGGATCTCTTTACTATGCACTCTTTCATTAATCTTCGTCATACTATGAATGAACGGACAGGAGGAACTAGAGAAAACAGAACAACTGGCATTCAGCAAGGTATGGCTAAATGTCGAATTTGCTTACATCGATTGACTGGTGATGCTACTCCAACTGCTTATCGTTCTAGTTTTGATTTTCAGATGTTTTTAGGCTTTCCAACATTGAAATTTGATCGAGACTATATTGAACAAATCATTGGACCAATGTATGTTGCAGTGTTAAAATATATCACAGAAAAAAGAAATAATGCAAAAGAATCAGGAAAGCAAGAAGAATATAAATCCTGGTTGGGTTGGGGTGTTTGGGTTTATGGTGAAGCAAAAGGTGTTTTTTACTTACCTGTTGATAAATTTTTTACTGAAATTATTCCTCTTCTTGATGCTCCCGAAGGTTTAGATGATGATGAAGAGATCACTCATTGGCACGATTGGGAAGTATCACTTCGAGATATTGCTGCAGACCATCTTGCTTTTAAACCAGTTGCTTTTGCAAATAGAGAACCTATTAGGATAAATCTTTGGGGTTCTCGAGAAGCAGATATTCCTCGTTGGGATGTTGATCTTACTGAACAGTTTCTCATTGAATTTTATCCTGAAACTAGAGAACTCATACCAAAAAGAAGAAGAGCTTTAGCTAAAGGTATTTTTCAACGTGCTAAATTGCTTCAATATTCTGAGATCGCTCCAGAAAGATTAGAGCAGCTTGAGTTTGAAGAAAAGTTTGAGGAACAACAACTATCTTTTGCTAAAAAGAACTGGGAGCGAATTGCTAATGAAGGTCTTCAATTCTTTACTGAAAATGATTCCAAACCATCTTCTTTTGAAGTTAAGGATTGGGTTTTAGCAAACTGGTCCTACAAACGAAAACCTCTTCCAAAAACCATCGATAAGATTGGTTTCTTCACTATGATCAATACCCGTATCAGATCTGAATTGGACAAACACTTTAGTAATGGTCAACCCTCTCCTCGAGAAAATGAAGATCTAATCATTCATCCTGGATCTATTGTTGATAAATATCGTCTCTCGATTAAAGCTTATGGTGAAAAGATTAGTCAGGAACAAAGTTTTGAAGATTTAGTGAATAATCATTTTGAATTAAAATCTTATTTGGAAATTGCTTCAAAACGTAATGTCGTAAAATCAAGCATCTCAAGTAATATTAAACGTGCAGAAAGGGAATTGCACAAAAAAGCTCTTTCAGGTTCTCTCTGGGAAGCAGCTATTTTCTCTTGGATCTATGAACAATTAGAAGAGATCTCTCGAGAAAATAATCTTGTTCTTGATAAATTTGTTGATGGTCAGCTTGTAGAAGCTTACCCTTCTCGAGATAATCAAAGCTATTTTGCTATCATGGTACGTTCAGTTAGCTCCCCGGCATATACTAGCAAGAAGTTAGCTCATTTAGTCCAATCTCTCTCCGCTAACCCCCCTTCTGGCGATTTTTTTGATCTTTCTTCTGGCTCTTCTTCTTGTCTCCTCTTTCTCTGGCTAGGGGGGAAGAGTGCTGTTGATTTTCTTTTTCTTGCTCCTGGAGCTTCTCTTTGTCTTGTCTTCGATGCTAAAGTCAGTCATCAAACCTATCTCAAGCATGGTCCTCATACTTCTCATACTGTCAGTCATGAGTCTTTGGTCCCCCAATCGCAATTCCTTCGCTCTGTCACCGGTTCGAAGGCTGCTCTTGCTTTCTGGAGCCCTTTCATAGGACCTAGATTTGCAGCACAAGCTGCTGCTGATCAATCCGTCACCATCAATCGTTCCTCTCCTCTGCTGGAAGGATCTCTTCGGGAGCTGCTGCTGCTGCAGGTAGGTGCAGGGGTTGATACAACTGGCAAGCTAGACCCCGGTAGTAATAGTATTAGGAAGGGCTCCCAAGAGGTAGGCGGAAGTTAGGGAAGAAGGTGTTGGTAGTGCTGATTAATAGTGAATTATTAGAAACATAGGTTATTTAAGAACTTTAGAGATTCTTGAATAAATTCAATCAATTCATAATTTTCCTCATCTAAAGCAATTTCTGACGCTCTTTTAAGATAATTATGTGCTAATTTACAATTCTTCCCCTTCTCTCTTATCTCAGCAAGATTAGTATATGTTATACCAATATTTATCAGAGTTTTAGCATAACTAATAGTATAACCTTCTCGAGTGAATATCCTAAGGGTAGCTTGATGGTGCTCCAATGCTTCTTCAAACTTTCCTTGGGCTTGGTATACCAGACCAATGTTCCCTAAACCAGCAGCTTCCCCTTTCTTCAGACCAAGCTCGTGGTGAATCTTAAGAGCAGCTTGATGATGCTCCAATGCTTCTGCAAACTTTCCTTGGACTTGAAATACCAGACCAATGTTCCCTAATTGATTAGCTTCCCCTTCTTTCAGACCAAGCTCACGATCGATAGCAAGAGCAGCTTGATGATGCTCCAATGCTTCTGCAAACTTTCCTTGGGTTCGGAATACCAGACCAATGTTCCCTAAAGCAGCAGCTTCCCCTTCTTTCAGACCAAGCTCGCGGTGAATCTTAAGGGCAGCTTGTAAAT
>JAUVZH010000439.1 GCA_030602675.1 Candidatus Heimdallarchaeota archaeon
CAGCGAAAACATATTGCTGAACATAATAGTAAAAATGATTAACAAATCAACTATTACTAAAAAGGATCTTATTGAAATTTAATATTTAGGAACTCAAATACTCTTCTATTTTTTCATTAAAACTTCATACTTACTCAGGTAATTCACTCATAATAAGATCTAGAAAGAGTTCAATAGTTCGTTTATCATATGAATCTTCGCAAAATGCTATACTCATTGTAATTCGTTTGTTGAAAGAACTTATTCCCATACTAAATGATGGTGCCCAATTAACTGGAGTTATTAGGTAACCATCTTCAACATTTACTTCAGCAAAATGTCTCTTTTTAGCGTCTACCATTCCCACATTGGTAACTATTGGGTGCATCTTTCCACTTTTGTAAACCATTTTGAATATTCTTTTCTGTAATTTCTCAACCCAAGAATATCTTAATCTAAACAAGTTATTAAGAACAAATGTTTGACCAAGTCCCAAATAGATGTCTTTCTTCTTCTTCATTTGCTTGCTAATATCTTTCAACATTTCATCAAAAGTTAATGTTGGGTCATACTTTGTTGATGCAAATGTTGTTGAAACTAAATTTGTAATTGTTTCTGCTTTTTTTGTTGGCATTAAACACCGTAAATCAGTTGGCACTGCAATAGTCATTGGCTTGTTTTTCTGAGGTTTATTTATAGCAAATAATGCTCTGAAAACAGCTGTAAGAAACAAATCGTTTAATGTAGCATTGTGTTGTTTACCATATTGTTTGATATTATCGAATCTTTCAGGTGTTACTTTTCTTAATGTGAAAGTCTTTCTATTTCGACCCTTTCCAATTGATGGAAATGACCAAGTAGGGCTATATCCTCTTTCACGTAATAATGAACGCATTTTCTTTCTGAAGCTGTAATGTTTCAATACTTGCTTTAATCCTCGAGATGCTTTGATATTTGGTTGAACATTATAGCTAGGATTTTCTGTTAGTTTATTATATGTATCACACAGCAAAGTAAGATAGTCGTAAAATCCACCACCATCCATAACGCTATGGTCAGATTTTATCATGAGAGTATCTTTCTCTGAGCGAAATATTTTAACTTGAATGATAGAATCAAGACTAGGATCAATTTGACTTAAAACAAATTTATTTAACTCATTATCAATATTAGTTGTCTTAATAACTTCAAAATAATTCAAACTATCAATATCGTCTCTTCTCTCCCAATATGTTTTCCTACGATCTTTTACAAATTTGCATCCTAAAACAGGTTCCGCATCAAGTGTTAGTCTAACTGCTTTTTTCATACGTTCAGCATCAACTAAGCCATCTAGATGAAATATGAAGTTAATTTGTTGATCTGTACCACTTCGTAAAAGATAATTTAAGTTATCGTTTGGTGATGCCAAAATCCTCTTGGGAAAACTACCAGTTTTATGGTGATACATTAACGAATCTCCTGTTTATAAGAACTAGATTAATGCCAAATCTAACTTTTTATATTTTGTCGATTAAAGTAGTTTTCGTATGCTAGATTATAAACACTATTCTTTAGGAAAATTATAGTGTTTTTTTGAGAATTCGATATAAAGAATCATCTGACAATGCAACTGGATTATATCTTATACTTGATGACTGTTTTACTTTTTCTATAATCTTTTCAAAAAACTTTTCAGCTAACCCATATTTTGATAGTTTAGGTATTTTCAGAAGTTTTGTCATATTCTGTGTGTATTCAATTACTCTACTTGCACCTTCTCTAATATCCTCAAAAATAAGGTTACTAACTATTTCACCAATTCTATTGTATTTTGTTAGTGCTTCACTGAATGGAACTTGGCTTATCATATTTCGAATATTCTCTTCTATTACTGGTGCTAATAGCGCTCCACAAATAACTCCATGAGGAATTGAAAACATGCCACCTATCGGTGAAGCAAAACCATGTACTGCACCAAGTCCTGCATTTGCTAAACAAATACCACTTAGAAGAGAAGCATAAGCCATATCTTCTCTCGCAGATATATCATTCCCATCCTCAAAAGCAAACAACAAAGATTTTGAAGCATACTCAATACCTTGCATTGCTAAAACATCAGTCATAGGTTGTGCTTTAATTGAAGTATAGGCTTCTATCAATTGTGTTAATGCATCAAGTCCACAACTGGCTGTCACATCTTTCGGTGCACTAATCATTAGCAAAGGGTCAATAATAGCAGTTTTTGGAACTAATAGCGAACTTCGAATACTTGCTTTCACACAATTATTTTTTGATAGTATTACTGCATTCTTTGTTACTTCGCTACCCGTTCCTGCTGTTGTAGGTACTGCAATATATGGTAGAGATGGTTTTGTGATTTTCTTTCCTTTGCCAACTACTTCCAAATAATCTATTGCTGAACCACCATTTGTTAGCAATCCTGCAATAGCTTTTCCAGCATCAATTGCACTTCCTCCTCCTAATCCAATTACAGCTTGTGATTTGTGGTTTCTACCCTTATCTAAACCTTGGTCAATTTGCTCTACGTCCGGTTCACCTTGGATGATGAAATTTTCAAAATCAAGTTTATGTTCAGTTGAAATTAGTTCTAAATTAGATTCTACTAATGATTGATTTAATACACTTCTACTTGCAACAATTAGAATCTTTGATCCATAAGTTATTAGAATATCCCCAATTTTTTCAAAAGTACCTTTGCCAAAATGAATATCTGGCAAATTTAAAAATTCAAAAGAAATATCTTCAGACAGCCTACATCACAACCGATTTTTATTTATTTAGCAATAAATGCTTCTTCTGTTGTTGGGAAAATATTCTTGTGCTTAATTCCCTCTCGAGGTTTTACC